>JBEVIK010000099.1:0-3193 GCA_040510715.1 Candidatus Limnocylindrales bacterium | reverse complement strand
CGGCAGCCGTCCAGGTCCCGGTCGTCCGCGACGAGACACCGCCCCCGCTCATCGTCGGTCGGTCCGGGCCGCTCCCGGTGCCCGCCCGGGTGCCCGAAGCCGCTCGCGGCGTCCGGAGCGCCCGGATACCGATGAGCAGCGGGATGCCACCCATGGCCATGAACAGCACGCCGCACAGCAGCCAGCTCAGGTCCCAGCCGCCCGGCGATGCGAGCCCGTACTCGAGGAAGTTCCAGCCCAGGCTCAGGAACAGCGCCGGCCACGCCAGCGCCGCGACCGCGGCGAACCCGGGCCCGATGCGTCCGCCGAACCATGCGACGAGGCCCACGCCCGCGATGCCCGAGAAGATCGAGAGCGGCAGCAGCCACTCGACGCCCTCCGGGCACTCGACCGCGACCACGAAGGGCCCCCCGGACGCGCACATGCCGCCGATGTCCATGACGGAGCGCATGGACAGCCACAGGACCGTCAGCGAACCGGTCAGGACCACGATCCCCAGCAGGTACGCCACCAGGTCCGTGATGCGCGTGCCGGTGCGCTCGGGCATGGGGCTCCTCCGTGGTGGCGGGGGGACGCCCGGAGCATAGCGTCGGTGATACGCCCGGATGCGACGCTGGACGGTGCTGCGGGTGACTGTGTTAAGATGTCTTCACAAATCAAGGGCCCGACCGTCCCAGCGGTCGGGTCCGTTCACGCCGGTGATCGCCCCCAGCGCGATGCCGGTCCCAGGAGGCCCCTCGCCACGGGCGGGGTGCCAGGACGCATCCGGCGCCTGCCCAGGCGCCTGCCCAGTCATACCGGTGCCGCGCCCCAGCGCGGCGGGTCCGGCAGAGAGGAAGTGCCGTGCAGGCATATCTCGACCAACCGAAGGCACGTGGTCCCGTCGGATCACCTCGCGAGGGCGCGTCCCCGCGACAGCGCCGCCTCGGATCGGTCATCGTCGCCTTGGCCGTCGCGCTCGGGATGCTGCTCGGCGGGGCATTGCCCACCATGGCCGCGCGCCCGACCCAGGCCCAGCGTGTGGTGCGCGCGGTGTCGTCCCACATCGGCGCCCGGTACGTGCTCGGCGCCACCGGCCCGCAGACGTTCGACTGCTCGGGGCTCGTGTTCCGGGCCTTCCGGGAGGTGGGGCTCGCCAGGCGCATCGGTGGGGAAGACACCGCGCGCGGGTACTACGACCGCTTCCGGCGCCTCGGCCGCGTGAGCCGCGTCGCGCCGCGTATCGGGGACCTCGTGATCTACGACAACGGCGGCCACGTCGGCATCTACGTCGGGCGGGGCAAGGTGGTGAGCGCCCTCCTTAGCGGGGTCAAGCGCCATGACATCCGCGGTCTCAACATCCGCTTCACGGGCATCCTGCGGGTCCAGCTCAACCGCCAGCGCGCCCGGACGCAGGTCCACCGTCGAGTGGTCGTGGCCAACCGCCGACTGCCGGTCAGGGCCAACCCCGGCCCGGATTCGCGGGCCCTCGGCGTCATCCGACGCGGAGCACGCGTTGCCGTGCGCGGCTCGCGCACACGCTGGGGCACGACCTGGATCCGTGTCCGGCTGCGTGACGGCCGGTACGGCTGGGTACAGGAGGCGATGACCTCCCCACGCTGACCGGGCGACGCGCCCTCGACCGACCGCGTGCGGCACTAGACTTGCGGCGATGTCCCGTCCACAGGCCCCTCGGGGCACCCGTGACCTGCTGCCCGCGGAACGGGCCGTGTTCCTGCGTCTCGAGGCGGTCGCCCGCGACCTGACGACCCGCTACGGCTATCAGGCCATCGAGACGCCGCTGTTCGAACAGGCGGAGGTGTTCGAGCGGGGCGTCGGCGCGGTGACCGACGTCGTCGAGAAGGAGCTGGTCCGGGTCCAGGCCGGGCGCGGCGAGGCCGAGCGCGAACGTTGGGCGCTGCGCCCCGAGCCCACGGCGGGCATCGTGCGTGCCTACGTGCAGCACGGCATGCAGACGCTGCCGCAGCCCGTGAAGCTCACGCTCGTCGGGCCGATGTTCCGCTACGACCGGCCGCAGGCAGGGCGGTACCGCCAGTTCTGGCAGTTCGACGTCGAGGCGCTGGGCGATCCCGGGCCGGCCATCGACGCGGAGATCATCGAGCTCGCCGCCCGGTTCTACATCGAGGCGGGGTTGCAGGGCGTGGAGCTGCGCCTCAACTCCATCGGCGACCGGGCATGCCGGCCGGCCTACATCGAGTCGCTGCGCGGCTACTTCGAGCCGCTGGCTGGCCGGTTGCCGGAGCTGGAGCGGCAGCGACTGGCCACGGCGCCGCTGCGGCTGCTCGACTCCAAGGATCCCGTGATGCAGCCGCTCATCGCCGATGCGCCACTCATCTCCGACCACCTGTGCGACGCGTGCAGGACCCATTTCGAGGGCGTCCAGCGCCACCTCGCCGCGGTCGGCGTCCCGGTGCGCCTGGAGCCGCGCCTCGTGCGCGGTCTCGACTACTACACCCGCACCACGTTCGAGTTCTACCCCACGGGTCGCGACGGCCAGCAGGACGCGCTGGGTGGCGGCGGTCGATATGACGGGCTGGTGGAGCTGCTGGGTGGCAAGCCCACGCCGGGCATCGGCTTCGGGCTCGGTCTCGACCGCGTGGCGAACGCGCTGGCGACGGCCGGGGTGACCACGGAAGTGCCCCACGTGCCCGTGGTGGTGGTCGGCGCGGACCCTGCGGACACCGTGACCCGCCTCGAGGTCGCGACGCGCCTGCGAGCGGCGGGCGTCGCGGCACGTGCCGAGCTGGGTGAGCGGAAGCTGGGTCGTCAGCTCGAGAGCGCAGCGAAGGAGGGTGCCCACCTGGCGGTCATCGTGGGCGACGAGCTTGCCAGCGGCCTGGTCCAGGTGCGCGACCTCCAGGCGGGCACGCAGCGCCCGGTCGCGGTCGCCGAGCTCGCCCGCGAGGTGGCACGGACGCAGCTGCAGCACCGCCATGGGGCAGGGGAGCGTTGACCGAGGCGCCCGAGCGGTCCAGCGGTGATGACCTCGCCGACGCCGATGCGGCATGGGACCGGTTCGTGGCCGGATCGGCGCAGCCGAGCTACCTCCAGACGAGTGCGTGGGCGACCATCAAGGCCCCCAACGGCTGGCGCTCGACGCGCCGGACCACGGATGGGCTCGGCACCCAGCTCCTGATGGCGAGACGCAGGGGCGTGCCATGGGGCATCGGCTATGCCCCGCGGGGGCCGGTCC
>JBEVIK010000098.1:0-8968 GCA_040510715.1 Candidatus Limnocylindrales bacterium | reverse complement strand
GTCGGTACTGCCGGGGTGCGGCGGTCCGGGGCGTGCCGCTCGACCATGACCGCATGCCCCAGCCGCGCCGTCGACGCATGCCCATCGCCGCCCTCGCGGCGGTCGGCGTGCTGCTCGCCACGCTCCTGGCCGCCACGCCCGCGACGGCCACGTCCAGCTGGTCCGAGCTCCGGGCAGCCGAGACCAGGGTCCTCGAGCGCATCAACGCCGAGCGGGCACGCCGTGACCTTCGCGCCATCCGCATGGACGCCCGCATCCGGGCGGTCGCGCAGGCGCGCTCCGAGGACATGGTCGCGCGCAGCTACTTCGACCACCTCGACCCCGATGGCAAGAGGCCATGGGACCACCTGGACGCTGCCGGGATCGCGTGGTACGGCGCTGGCGAGATCATCGCGCTCAACCACGTGTCGCCCATCTCGAGCGCCGCCAGCCACGCCGTCGAGCAATGGATGGACTCCTCGGGTCACAAGGCCCAGATCGTCTCGACGACGTTCAACTACGCCGGTGTCGGGGTCGCGGTCACCGAGGGTGGGACGAGCTACTGGACCGTCGTGTTCATCCAGGGCCCCGACCGCTCGCGGCCCCTGGCCGACGTCGAGAGCCTGGGCAGCGCGACGGGCAGCGGCCGGGCACGCCTGGCATGGTCGGGGCACGATCGGCGACTCGTCACGCTGACCTCCGGGATCGCCTCGTACGACGTCGAACGGCGCCGCGAGGGTGGGTCGTGGGCGCTGGTCCGCAGCCGGGTCTCCATCACGGCGGCATCCATCACGGGCACCAGGGGCGTCCGGTACCAGTTCCGGGTGCGTGCCCGTGACCGCGCTGGCAACGTGGGGGAGTGGTCGTCCGTACGGAGCGTGACGATCCGCTAGCACCCGGGCGCACGGCCACCCGCCCGCAGGCTATGGAACGGGTGTTCCATTCCGCCACGCGCCTCGGCTATACTGGGTGGTCCAGTGCCCCGAACCAGGCGGCCCGCGGCCGCGACCCACGACGCCGAGCCGCTGGCAGCGTTCCACCCCGCGACGCGTGCCTGGTTCGAGGACGCGTTCGAGGCACCGACGGCCCCCCAGGCACAGGGCTGGCCGGCGATCGCCGCCGGCCGCCACACCCTCATCTGCGCACCCACCGGCAGTGGCAAGACCCTCGCGGCGTTCCTGTGGTGCCTCGACCGGCTCATGGGGGAGCCGCCGCCCACCGACCCGCTGGCGCGCCTCCGGGTGCTCTATGTCTCGCCGCTCAAGGCGCTCGTCCACGATGTGGACCGCAACCTGCGGGCGCCCATGGCGGGCATCCGGCTCGCCGCGGAGCGGCTCGGTGGCAACGCCACGGACATCAGCGTCGGGATGCGCACCGGCGATACGCCGGCCGAGGAACGTCGCGCGTTCGGCAAGCACCCACCGGACATCCTGGTCACGACCCCGGAGTCGCTCTACCTGCTGCTGACCTCGCAGGCCCGCGAGGCCCTCCGGAGCGTTCGCTGGGTCATCGTGGACGAGATCCACGCGCTGGCACCCACGAAGCGCGGCGCGCACCTGGCGCTGTCGCTGGAGCGACTCGCGGCGCTCACTCCCGAGCCGCCCCAGCGCATCGGCCTCTCCGCGACGCAGCGGCCGCTCGAGGTGGTCGCGGGGTTCCTCGGCGGCCGGGAGCCGGCAACGGGCGAGGCCCAGGGCTCGCCGCGTCCGGTCACCATCGTCGACGCCGGGGTCCGCAAGCCGCTCGAGCTCGAGGTCGTGGTGCCGGTCGAGGACATGGGCCGGCTGGGCGAGACCATCCCGCTCGAGGAGCTGCCCGGCGGTCCCGCGGCCGCCGGCGAGCAGCGGACCAGCATCTGGCCCTCGGTGTACCCCCGCATCCTCGAGCTCATCCGCTCGCACCGCAGCACGATCGTGTTCGCCAACAGCCGGCGTCTCGCGGAGCGCTTGGCGCTCAAGCTCAACGAGCTCGCGGAGGAGGATCTGGTCAGGGCGCACCACGGGTCGCTGGCGCGCGAGCAGCGGCTGCTCATCGAGCAGATGCTCAAGGAGGGCCGGCTGCCCGCCATCGTCGCCACGAGCTCGCTCGAGCTGGGCATCGACATGGGCGCGGTGGACCTGGTCATCCAGGTGGAATCGCCGCTGTCGGTGGCACGGGGGCTCCAGCGCATCGGCCGCGCGGGTCACCAGGTGGGGGAGCCCAGCAAGGGCGTCCTCTTTCCCAAGTACCGAGGCGACCTGCTCGAGACCGCGGTCGTGACCCGCCTGATGCACGAGGGCGTCATCGAGCCGACCGTGGTGCCCCACAACCCACTCGACGTGCTCGCGCAGCAGATCGTGGCCGCGTGCGTCGAACGCGCCTGGGGCGCAGACGAGCTGTTCGCGATGACCCGCGGTGCCGAGAACTACGCCTCGCTCGGGCGCGAGACGTTCGACGCGGTGCTGGGGATGCTCGCCGGCCAGTACCCCTCCGACGAGTTCGCGGAGCTCAAGCCGCGCGTGGTGTGGGACCGCGTCGCGGGCACCCTCCGGAGCCGGGGCGACGCACGGACGGTGGCGGTCATCTCGGGGGGCACGATCCCCGAGCGGGGCCTGTTCCCGGTGTACCTCGCGGACGATGAGGCGAGCGCGGACGCCGGACCGGGCACCCGTGCGAGAGCGGCGCGCTCGGGTGGCCGGCGCGTGGGCGAGCTCGACGAGGAGATGGTCTACGAGGCGCGCGAGGGCGAGGTCATCCTGCTCGGGGCGTCGGCATGGCGCATCGAATCCATCGCCCACGACCGGGTCACGGTGACCCCCGCGCCCGGCGAGCCGGGCAAGGTGCCGTTCTGGAAGGGCGACCAGGTCGGACGGCCCGCGGAGCTGGGCCGGGAGATGGGCGCGTTCATCCGGACCATCGCGGAGCAGGCCGACGGTGGTGCCGCGGGTCGTGGCCGGGCGCTCCGGACCCTGCGGGAGCACCACGACCTCGACGACCTGGCAGCGCGCAACCTGCTCGCCTACCTCGATGAGGAGCGGCAGGTCACGGGCACCCTGCCCACGGACCGGACCATCGTGGTGCAGCGGTTCCGTGACGAGCTCGGTGACTGGCGCGTCGTGCTGCTGTCGCCGTTCGGCGCCCGGGTGCACGCCCCCTGGTGCCTCGCCATCGAGGCCCGCCTGCGGGAGCGACTGGGCGTCGAGGTCAAGCCCATCTGGTCGGACGACGGCATCGTCATCCGGCTGCCCGCGTCGGAGGTGACACCCGGCTGGGGAGCCCCGGGCGACGGCGAGGCCGGCTGGACGGCCACGGGGGTCGAGAGCATCGCCCGGACCGCGGATGATGCCGTGCTCGTTCCCTCGGATGAGGTCGAGGAGCTGGTGGTGGGGGCGGTCGGCTCGTCCGCCCTGTTCGCGAGCCGGTTCCGCGAGAACGCGGCACGCGCACTGCTGCTGCCGCGGCGCCGCCCGGGGAGCCGCACACCCCTGTGGCAGATGCGCCAGCGAGCCTCCCAGCTGCTGGCGGTGGCCAGCCGCTACGGCTCCTTCCCGATCATCCTCGAGACGTACCGGGAGTGCCTCCAGGACGTGTTCGACCTGCCGGCGCTGCGCGACCTGCTGGCTGCCATCGAGCGACGCGAGGTGCGGGTCGTGAGCGTCGAGACCCAGCGCGCCTCGCCCTTCGCGAGCTCCCTGCTGTTCGACTACATCGCGTCATACATGTACGAAGGCGACGCGCCGCTCGCCGACCGCCGCGCCCAGGCGCTGACGCTCGACCGGGACCTGCTGCGGGAGCTGCTGGGTGCCGAGGAGCTGCGGGAGCTGTTCGACGCAGACGCCCTCGCCGAGCTCGAGCTGGAGCTCCAGGCGTTGACGACCGAGCGTGCGGCCGGATCGGTGGACCAGGTGCACGACCTGCTGCGTGGCCTCGGCGACCTGTCCACCGAGGAGGTGCGCGACCGGGTCCGCGGCGCCGACCCCGACGGGCGATGGCGGGCGGCCTCGGAGTGGCTCGGCGCCCTGGCGGCGGACCGGCGGGCCGTCGAGGTGCGAGTCGTGGGGGAGCGCCGCTGGATCGCCACCGAGGACGTGGCGCGATACCGCGACGGCGTGGGCGTGGCGCCACCACGCGGCGTCCCCGAGTCCGTGCTCGGCACCACCAACGATGCCCTGGGCGGGCTGCTGGCCCGGTACGCGCGTCGCCACGGCCCGTTCCGGGCCGTCGATCCGGCGGCCCGCTGGGGGCTGCCGGTCGGTGTGGTCGAGACGGCGCTGGAGCGGCTGATGGCCACGGGCGTGCTGGTCCGCGGCGAGTTCCGCCCGGGTGGCGTCGAGCGCGAGTGGTGCGACCCCGAGGTGCTCCGGCTCATCCGGCGCCGCTCGCTGGCCCGGCTGCGGCGCGAGGTCGAGCCCGTGGAGCCCGCGGCGCTGGGTCGCTTCCTGCCGGCGTGGCAGGGGGTCGGCACCACCGCGTCGGGACCCGGCCGCCTGGCCGAGGTGATCGGTCAGCTGGAGGGGCTGGCGATGCCGGCGAGCGTGCTGGAGCGGGACATCCTGCCGGCGCGGGTGCAGGCGTATCAGCCACGGATGCTCGATGAGCTGCTGGCGTCAGGAGAGGTGGTGTGGGTCGGGGCGGGGTCGCTGGGGCGCGACGATGGCCGGGTCGTGCTGTGGCGCGCGGACCGGATCGCGCTGTCAGGCGCCGGGAGTCCGGGCGCGGCGGCGTCGCTCCTGGGCTCCGCTCACGCTCCGCTTGGGCCCCCGGCCAGTGACGACAGCTCGCCGATGGGGGCCGGGGAGCCCCATTCGCTGCGCCCAGGAGCGGACGCCGCCGGCCCGGAACCGCACGCCTCGGCGGTGCCCGGGGGCGGTCCGCCTGCCGACGCGCCCGTCGCCACACCAGCCCCACCAGAGGACGAGGATCGGGTGCGGGCGGCGATCGTGGGCCAGCTCGAGAACAGGGGGGCCAGCTTCTATCGCGAGATCCTTGCCGCGGTGCTGCGGGCGGCCGCCGAGGGAGGCGTGCGCCCGCCAGCCCAGCGCGAGCTGCTCGACACCCTGTGGGACCTGGTATGGGGTGGCACCGTCACCAACGACACGTTCCTGCCGCTGCGGGCGCTCCGGTGGCCGCGCGGTGGCCGTGACCGGGCGGCGGACCGGCCGAGGCTGGGTGCGACGGGCCGGGTGGGACCGCCCGAGGGCGCCGGCCGGTGGTCGCTGGTGTCCGAGGCGGTCGCCACCGCGATCGCCCTGGCGGGTGGCTCGCCCCCGTCCGAGACCGAGCGTCGCCATGCGATCGCGCTCCGCCTCCTCGACCGCCACGGCGTCGTGACCCGCGACGCCGTCGCCGCGGAGGACGTCCCCGGGGGGTTCTCGGCGGTGTATCCCATCCTGCGCGAGATGGAGGACCGTGGTCGGGTCCGGCGCGGGTACTTCGTGGAGGGCCTGGGAGGTGCCCAGTTCGCGCTGCCCGCGGCGGTCGACCGCCTGCGCGCGGAGCGGCCCGCGCCCGGCGATGACAGGGGCGGACGCCGAGACGTGGTGGTGCTGGCAGCCACGGACCCGGCCAACCCGTATGGCGCCGCACTGCCGTGGCCACAGCCGGCGGAGGGCGGCATGACGTATCCCCGGGCCGCGGGTGCCTACGTCGTCCTCGCCGACGGCGACCCGGTGCTCTACCTCGAGCGCAGCGGTCGGGCCATCCGCACCTTCCCGGCGTTCGCCGAGCGGACCACGGCCCTCGACGCACTGCGGGCGCTGGTCCGCCCGGGGCCGGATGCGTCGCTGCGGCGGGTCCGGATCGAGCGTATCGATGGCGAGCCCGTGCTCACCTCGCCACATCACGGGATCGTGCTCGATGCGGGCTTCCAGCGCACCTACCGGGGCCTCGTGCCCGTGACGGCGCTCCGGTCATGAGGTCGCGTGCGCGATCGGCCATGACAGGACGCCTCGATCGGGGCACAGTCCGCTCGTGAAACGAACATCCGCGCGACTCGCAGCCATCTCCCCGTCCGCGACCCTGGCCGTCGACACCAAGGCCAAGGCGCTCCAGGCCGCCGGTGAGGACGTCATCGGCTTCGGGGCAGGGGAGCCCGACTTCCCGACCCCTGGGTGGATCGTCGAGGTCGCGGTCGAGGCCTGCCGCGACCCCCGAAACCACAAGTACACGCCGGCCAGTGGCCTGCCGGAGCTGCGCAAGGCCATCGTGGCCAAGACGCTGCGGGACTCGAAGGTCGGCTACGACCCATCGCAGGTGCTGGTGACCAACGGCGGCAAGCACGCGGTGTTCACGGCCTTCGCGGCGCTCCTCGATCCGGGGGACGAGGTGCTCCTGCCGGCCCCGTACTGGACGACCTATCCCGAGGCCATCACGCTCGCCGGCGGCGCCTCGGTGGTCATCGACTGTCCCGACGACGCAGGCTTCAAGGTGACCATCGAGCAGCTCGACGCCGCGCGGACCGACCGGACCAAGGCCCTCCTGTTCGTCAGCCCGTCCAATCCGACCGGCGCCGTCTACACCCCCGACGAGGTGCGTGCCATCGGCGAATGGGCGCTCGCCAACGGCATCTGGGTCGTGACCGACGAGATCTACGAGCACCTGGTGTATGGCGACAGCGTGTTCTCGTCGATGCCCGCGCAGGTGCCCGACCTCATCGACCAGACGGTCATCATCAACGGCGTCGCCAAGACCTATGCGATGACCGGCTGGCGGGTGGGCTGGATGATCGGTCCGGCGGACATCATGCAGGCGGCGAACAACTTCCAGAGCCATGCCACGTCCAACATCTCCAACGTCGCCCAGCGAGCGGCGCTCGCGGCCGTCTCGGGCGGCCTGGACGACGTCGCGCGGATGCGCGAGGCGTACGCGCGACGGGGTGCCCTGATGCATCGGCTGCTCACCGCCATCCCCGGCGTCAGCTGCCTCGAGCCAGGGGGCGCGTTCTACTGCTTCCCGAACGTGACCGGGTTGCTGGGACGGAGCTACGGCGGCGTCACGCCGGCGACATCGCTCGAGCTCGCGGACGTGCTCCTGGAGCAGGCGAAGGTGGCCATCGTGCCGGGCGAGGCGTTCGGGGCGCCGGGATACGCACGCTTCAGCTTCGCGACCAGCGACCAGGCCATCCAGACGGGCATCGACCGTATCGCGGCCTGGGCGGCGGGCTGATCCGACCGTTCACGAGCACGACGGTGACGGATGCCTGAGGGCGACACCCTCTTCCGCACCGCGGCGGTGCTCCGGGAGGTGCTGCTCGGGCGCCAGGTGACCGCAGCGCGCGGCAGGCCCGGCGGTGCCCAGCTGGCTCGAGTGGTGGGCAGCCGGGTCGATCGCGTGGGCTCGGTCGGCAAGCACCTGCTGGTCGGGTTCGATGGGGGCCTCTCGCTGCACACCCATCTGGGCATGAACGGCTCATGGCACCGCTACCGGGCGGGCGAGCGATGGCGTCGCAGCCCGGCGCGGGCCGTGTGCGTCCTCGAGACCGCGACAGCGGTCGCGGTGTGCTTCGACGCACCCGTCGCGGAGCTCATCGAGACGCGGGCGCTCGGCCTGCATCCGACGCTGGCGCGCCTGGGCCCGGACCTCATCGAGCCGGAGCCGGACATCGGGGCGGCTCTCGCGCGTCTCGATGACGTGCCGAGCACCACCACCATCGCCGAGGGGTTGCTCGACCAGCGCGCGATGGCGGGCCTCGGCAACGTGTACCGGAGCGAGGTGCTGTTCATCGAGCGGGTGGACCCGTTCCTCGCCGTCGGTGCGGTCGAGCCGGACGCGCGAGAGCGCCTGGTCCGCACGGGCGCCCGCCTGCTGCGGGCGAACCGCGATGGGCCACGCCGCACCACCACGGGCAGAGATGCGGACGGCGAGCGACTGTGGGTCTATCGCCGGACGGGCCGGCCCTGCCGGCGTTGCGGCACGGCCGTCCGCAGCACCGTCATCGGCGAGCTGCCGCGTCGTGTGTACTGGTGCCCGACCTGCCAGCCCTAGACTGCCTGGAGCGCCCCCGATCACCGGCGCCGGCCACCGCCGCTGCGACCATCGCCACGCTGACCTCGCCCAACCACGAGCCGACCCGACGAACACCCGCGCCCGGACGGGCGGCGGACGCCATTAGGTGGGTCGGCCGCGAGCCTCGACCGTGGGTGGTGTTCGTGGCGCCGACGCCGTACCGTGGACCGTGCGTGTCGGTGCGTCCGGCGCTCCGTCGCGCAGCCACGGGGCGCTCGACGGAGACCGAGCCAGGAGGCATGAGCCATGCACGCGCGACAGGATGGACCCATCCACGTCGACCAGGGCCAGGACGAGGACCGGGCGACAGCCCGGCCCCGGACACGCCGGCAGCTGCTGAGCGCGGCGGTCGCCGCGGCGGGTGGCGCGCTCGCGGCACGTGCCCTGGGCGTGACGGAGCCGGTGGAGGCCGCCAACGGCTCCACGGTCAGGGTGGGCCAGACCAACTCCGGCACCGCGACCACGACCATCCGCAACACGGCGGCTTCGAGCAGCGCGGTGGCCCTCAAGGGGGTCGTCACGCGCACCGGGTCGGGGAGCGGCACCGCGGGCGTGCTGGGCCAGTCCGCGGCCCAGGACGGCCGGGGCGTGGTGGGCTATGCCACCCGTACCGGCAGCGATACCAGGGGGGTCTACGGCCGCTCTGTGAACGGTCGTGGCGTCCACGGCCGGGCCACCGGCACATCGGGCGTCAATTACGGCGTCTACGGCGAGTCGATGGCGAGCGTCGGCAGGGGGGTCTACGGCGCTGGCTACTACGGGGCGCAGGGCGTCGGCAGCACGTATGGCGTGTGGGGCGACAGCGGCCACATCGGCGTGGTGGGCATGGGCGACAACTACGGCGTGTACGGCAATGGAGATGTCGGCGTCTTAGGCGTCGGGGATACCTGGGCAGGCAGCTTCGATGGCGACGTGAGGGTCATCGACAATCTCACCGTGGGTGATAACCTCACCGTGAGCGGTACCAAGATGTTCCTCATCGATCATCCCCTGGATCCCGCGAACC
>JBEVIK010000097.1:0-6945 GCA_040510715.1 Candidatus Limnocylindrales bacterium | reverse complement strand
GAGGAACTGCTTGAACATGATCCGGTTCTGGACGTGCTCGCCGGTCGCGACGCCGATGGGCGCGATGGCCCGCGCGATGGCGGCGTGACCCAGGATGTCGTCGGGGCTGGTGGGCTCCTCGATCCACATGGGTCGGACCTCGGCGAGCGCGCGCATCCATTCGATGGCCTCGGGCACGCTCCAGACCTGGTTGGCGTCCACCATCAGCTCCCGGTCGGGGCCGATGACCTCGCGCGCGATGCGTGTCCGACGCAGGTCGTCCTCGAGGCTCCGGCCGACCTTGAGCTTGACGTGGTCGAAGCCGTCCGCGACCGCCTCGTGGCACAGTCGGCGGACCTTGTCGTCGTCGTAGCCCAGCCAGCCTGCCGAGGTGGTATACGCCGGGTAGCCCTCGGCCTCGATGGCGGCGATGCGCTCGGCGCGCCCCGACGCCCGGGAGCGCAGGACAGCCAGTGCGTCGTCCGGGGTCAGGGCGTCGGTCAGGTAACGGAAATCGACGAGAGCGACCTGCTCCTCGGGCGACATCCCGGCGACCAGCCGCCACACCGGCAGGTCGCGGACCTTGCCGGCGAGGTCCCACAGGGCATTGAGGACCGCCGACGTGGCGAGGTGCATGACGCCCTTCTCGGGTCCCAGCCAGCGGAACGGGCTGATCCCGATGAGCCGCCGGGACGCGCCACCGAGGTCGCCCACCAGCTCCTCCACCGAGGCGCCCTCGAGCTCCGGCGCGAGCGCCTGGATGGCGGCCACGCAGACCTCGGTGCCACGGCCGATGGTGAACGTGAAGCCGTGGCCGGTCAGCCGCGCGTCGGTCGTGTGGAGCATCACGTACGCCGCGGAGTAGTCCGGGTCGGGGTTCATGGCATCCGAGCCGTCGAGGCTGAGCGACGTCGGGAAGCGGATATCGAGCGCCTCGACCCGGGTGATGCGTGTCGGTGGGTTCACCCGAACGATCGTTCCTTTCAGCCCTTGAGCGCGCCCACGAGCAGGCCGCGCGAGATGTAGCGCTCCAGGAGGATCGCCATGACCACCACGGGCACGATCATCAGGAACACCAGCACGGACATGGTCCACCACTGGGGCCCGCGGGTCGCGTCCTGGGCCACGATGAGCAGAGGCATCGTCTGCGCATTCGCGCTCGAGAGGATGTTAGCGATCAAGTACTCGTTCCAACCGAACACGAGGACGATCAGGAAGGTCGCCACCAGCCCGGGCACCGCGAGTGGCAACACGATGGAGCCGAAGATGCGGTAGATGGATGCCCCGTCCACGGATGCGGACTCCTCGAGCTCCACGGGCAGGGAGGCGAAGTAGTCGCGCATGAGCCACACGGCGATGGGCAGGTTGGCCGCGACATAGGTCACCGCGATCGCGAACTGCGTGTCCAGCAGGCCGATCTGCTGGTACAGCACGAACAGCGGCAGCACCACCGCGATCGGCGGCAGGATGCGCTGCGAGATGAGCCAGAAGGCGATGTCGTTGTTCGCCAGCGTGCGTCGGAACCGGCGACCGATGGTCTGGAGCAGGATCAGGAACACCACCAGGGCGGACGCGGCGGCGACCGGCCAGGGTACGCCCAGTCCGATGGCCAGGAACAGTCCAGCGAGGCATAGGATCAGCAGGCCGATGACGCCCATCCTCGGCCGATAGCGGAACCTCACCAGGGCGTAGGCGGAGGTCGCGCCGAGGAGCACCGCCACGAACGCGCTGATGAGGCCGATGACGATGGTGTTGAGGTACGGGCGGATCGTCTCGGACGCGTGCTCGATCAGCACGTCGCGCCACGAATCGAGCGTCGGCTGGAAGTCCACGAACGGGATGTAGAACGGACCGCGACCGACCGTGTCCGAGTCCTTGAACGAGGTGACGAACAGCCAGTACAGCGGCGCGAGCACGATGAGGGCCCATCCCAGCAGCACAAGCCAGCCGACGAACTTGGACACGGGAGACGCGTCCATGGGTGACCGGCGCCGGAACGGGTTGGTCATGCTGCCGCCGTCTCGGCACGGCGCCGGACGAGGCTGCCATAGGCCGTCGCCACGATCGTGACGGTGATGAGCAGCAGGTACGCGATCGCCGCGGACCGGCCGAGGTCCAGCGTCCGCCACGAGAAGTACGCCTCGAGGGCCAAGGTCTGGGTCGCCGTCCCCGGACCCCCGCCCAACAGGATGTTGGGCATGTCGACCATCTTGAAGGACTCGATCATGCGGATGAGGATCAAGGTCGTGCTCACGGGCAGGATCGCCGGCACGGTCATGTGCCAGAACGCCTGTCGCCGGTGGGCGCCGTCCACGAACGCGGCCTCCAGCACCTCCTGGTCCTGGCCCTCGATGGCCGCCAGCAACACGATGAACATGAACGGGATCCACTGCCACGAGTCGGCGAGGATGACCACGAAGCGCGCCAGCCACGGGTCGTTCACCCATGTGAAGTGTGACAACCCGAGCGCTCGCAGCAGCGGAGCGGCCGGGCCCATGTTGGTGTCGGTCATCATCCGGAGCATGTAGCCGACGCCGACCGGTGTGATGGTCAGCGGGATGAGGAACACCACTCGGAAGAACCGGCGACCGGGCACTCGCCGGCTCGCCAACAGCGCCAGCACCAGCCCGACCAGGTACTGGAGGGCGATGCCGGTGGCCACGAAGACCATGGTCACGACGAGTGTGCCGGGACGGCCGCCTTCGCCCAGGAGCGTCTGGGCGAGCAGCCACGAGAAGCCCACCAGGACGACGCCCGCGCCGAGGCGGACCGCCAGCCCGAATGGACCCAGCTCGCCGCTCCGCACGGCCCTCCGGAACCACCACGCGGCGACGGCGACGGCGCCGAGCACGAGCGCCCAGCCGAGCGGCGTGGGCGTTCGAGTGACCCCAAGGAACGTCTTCCGCTCGATGCCGAACAGCAGGTCCCAGAAGTTGTCCAGCCCCACGAAGTCGATGGAGATGGCGCCCTGGCGGAACGCCAGGTTCGAGAGCGCCAGGACGAGCGAGGCGGCGAGCGGGAAGATCGAGAGCAGGAGGATGACCAGGACCGCAGGCCAGATGAACAGCCAGCGCGCGGTGGCATCCGAACGGAGCGCACCGAGGGGGCGGTTCCCTCGGTGCGCTCGATCGACCCCCGGAGCCGGGCCGGCGAGGTCCGATCCTCGGGGGTCCATGCCGTGGAGCTACCGGTTGACGGTCAGGCTGGCCTTGTAGGCCGCCAACTGCGCATCCCGGCCCTGCTCGTCGGTGATGGCGTTCCAACCATCGCTGATGGTCTGCATCGTCTCCGCCTCGTCGGCGTCACCGACGAGGTAGGACGCGACCGCCTTGTCCAGGACGTCCTGTTGGTAGGCCGCAGCCTGGGCGATGCGCAGGTCGAGGACCATATTGGGGCTGTTGAGGCTGTCCTTGATGGCACCCAGGTAGTTCTCGGCGGCCGTCTCGCTCAGCCCGGCATCCAGCCATGGCTGGATGTCCGTGAACTGCGATGTGCGATACGGGTTGTAGCCAGACGCGCCGATGGTCACGTCGATGTTCGCCTGGGCCGGCGCGGTCATGTAGGACAGGAACGCAAAGGCGGCGTCCTTGACCACGGGGGCGGCGGCTGCGTTCACGGCGCCCGACCAGCCGCCGAACGCGGCGAACGGGGCATGATTGACGCCATCCACGGCATACGGGCAGGTCGTCTCGTCGCAGGGGACGAGCGCGCCGCTGGCCGCGTCCCAGACCTGCTTCGAGCCGGGCAGGACCATCGACGCGTATTTGTCGGCGACGTATGTGCCGGGTGCCAGGGTGCCGGTGTCGCCCCAGTCCAGGGTCAGCGCACAGCGCCCGGTCGTGAACAGGCTTCGGATCGTGCCGAGGTCAGTGTTGAGCTCGTCCGGCGGGCCGAAGTCGGTGGTCTTCTTGTAGGTCTTGAGCGCGAGCTCCGTCGCGGCGTTGTTGAACAGTGGTTCCATGGTCGTGGTGTCGAAGAACACGCCTTGTCCGGTGCCCTGACTCTGCAGCAGGGGCGCTACGAAATCGATGAGCCACCAGTAGCTCTGGCCACCGACCTTCTTGGCGATGCACGAGCCGTAGTCCGGCTCGCCGTCCTCGTTGAGGTCCTGGCCGTGATACTTCTCGGCCACCGCGAGGTAGTCCTCCCAGGTCGCCGGCACGTCGATGCCGTCGCGGTCGAGCAGGTCCTTGCGGTAGTACGCCATGTGGAAGTCGCCGTCCAGCGGGACGGCATACGTCTTGCCGCCGTAGGACGCGCTGAAGTCCCGGAAGAACGGCGCGATATCGTCCCACTCGATGCTCGGGTCCGCCGCGATGCGCGGCGTCAGGTCCTCGAGATAGCCAGGGGTCGCGAAGTCGCCGAACCACTGCGGATTGAAGACGTACGCGTCGTAGGCGTTGTTGCCCGTGGACGCGTCGAGGATCGCCTTGGTGTAGATGTCCTGGAACGGGACCGCGATGACGTTGACGTGGATCCCCGTCGCGGCCTCGAAGTCCGGCGCGCGCCGGATGAGGGGCTCGGCGACCTGCGGGCCGTTGAAGGTGAGCAGGTTCACGGTCGTCCCGGGCGGGATGGCCGGTGCACTCGGTGACTGGGCCCCCGCCGGTGCCCAGGTCGCCGCCGCCAGTAGTGTCAGGCCGGCCGTGACGGCCGCCACTCGGTTGGTTGGGACCCTCGCCATGCAAGCCTCCTCCGCGTCCTCCGCGGACCCGGCAGTGGAGGTTCGGGTCGGCCGGTCATCGGGTCACCCGGGCCACCAGGACACCACCGCAAGGGTACGCAGATCCGCCGACCTGTCGGGTGTCTGACCCCATCTGGGCCGTCTCCACCCGCCATATGGCACGATAGACACGCGGAACATCCGATGTCTAGCCCCGACTTTCGAGGGCGTCGGGCTCGCTATCATCGGATGGCGAGGTCAAACATCCGCTGTCCCGCTCGGAGACCACCACCCGTGGCAGCACCCCTGACCGAGGCCGCGATCAGCCGCATCCGGGAGTTCATCGGTTCCGGCCAGCTTCCACCGGGCGCCCGGCTGCCGGCCGAGGCCGAGCTCGCGGCGCAGCTGGGAGCCTCGCGCAACACGGTCCGCGAGGCGGTGCGCGCGCTGGTCACTGCGCGTGTGCTCGATGTCCGCCGTGGGGACGGCACCTACGTCACGAGCCTTCGACCTGAGCTGCTGCTCGAGGGCATCGGTTTCGCGGCCGACCTGCTCCACTCCGACTTCGCGCTGGAGCTCATCGGCGTGCGCCGGATCCTGGAGCCGCCGGCCACGGCGCTCGCGGCGCGACACATCACACCGGTCGTGCTCGGGGAGCTCGCGGACGACCTGGAGCGGATGCGCAGCGCGGAGCGCCAGGAGCTGCTCGTGCAGTTCGATGCCGAGTTCCACGCAAGGGTGGCGCATGCATCTGGGAACGCCACGCTCGCGTCGATGCTCGCCGGGCTGGTCGGCCGGACCCAGCGTGCGCGGATCTGGCGGGGCATCGTCGAGGCCGATGCGATCTCGCGCACGATCGCGCAGCACCAGGACATCCTTCGGGCGCTCGAGGCGCGCGACCCTGGCCTCGCGGAAGCGTCAGCTCTGGTCCATGTCGCGACCACCGAGGCATGGCTGCGTCGCCTGCTCGAGTCGGCGAACCAGGAGCCGGGCGTCCGGCCGACCGAGGGGATGCGGCGGGCAGCCCGAGCCGCCCGCGCATGACCGACCCGTTCGAGCGGCTCCGCGTCGGCCGGACCGACGTCGCGGTCACCCGCCTGGGCTTCGGCGCGGCGTCCATCGGGGGGCTCTACCACGTGGTGGACCACGAGGTCGCGATGGATACGGTCGCGGCGGCCCTCGAAGTGGGTGTCGGATACGTGGACGTCGCGCCGCAGTACGGCCTTGGCGAGTCCGAGCGACGGCTCGGCGAGGGGCTCCGGGGCGTGCCACGCGACCGGTACGTGCTGTCCACCAAGGTGGGCCGGCTCATCCGACGCAGTGGCGACGTGCCGCCGGGCGCGGACGCGGATGCGCCACCCGAGCAGTTCCCGGGCGTTGACCCGGACCTGCGGACGATGTGGGACATGTCTCGAGACGGCGTACGCCGCTCGCTCGACGAGAGCCGGGCACGCCTGGGCATCGGGCGCATCGACATCGCCTACATCCACGACCCGGATGACCACATGGCGATGGCCCTCGACGAGGCGGCGCCGACGCTCGTGGCGCTCCGGGACCAGGGAGTCATCGGGGCCGTCGGCGTGGGTGCCAACACCGTGGGCGTGTTGCACCGGTTCGTGGAGCAGGCCGATGTGGACGTCATCCTGCTCGCCAACCGGTACACGCTCCTGGACCAGTCGGCGCTGGCCACCCTCCTGCCGGCGTGCGTGGAGCGCGGGGTCGGGGTGGTCATCGGCGGGGTCATGAACAGCGGCCTGCTGGCCGACCCCCGCCCGGGCGCCACGTTCGACTACGTCGAGGCGCCGCCGGAGCTCGTGGCGCGGGCGCAGCGCCTGGCGGCCGTCTGCGACCGCCACGGGGTATCCCTCAAGGCCGCCGCGGTCCGCTTCGTCCTGGCACACCCGGCGGTGGTCTCGGTGCTCGCGGGAGTCCGATACCGCGCCCGGCTCGAGGAGTACGCGACGCTCATCGCCACGCCCATCCCGGGCGTCCTGTGGGACGAGCTGCGCGCCGAGGGCCTGCTCCCTGACGAGGCGCCGACGCCTGTGGCGTAGGCAGCGATCCCCGAACGCGGGAGTGGCCCGACCGGCCGCCGACAGGGCGTCAGGGGGCCGGGCGTGTGCCCGACCCCTGACGGTCGTCGGTGCGAGGCACCGACCGAACGAACGACGACCCGGCTAGGGCGCCGCGCTCGCAGGAGCGCTCGCGCCGGCACCCGAGCCAGCCGCCGCGGGGCACGCGAACGCGTCGCACACCGCTTGGGCGTTCTCGGGGGTGACGGTGTCGAACGGCAGGACCAGCCA
>JBEVIK010000096.1:0-9821 GCA_040510715.1 Candidatus Limnocylindrales bacterium | reverse complement strand
CTCGGGTACCTCGGGGTCCCCGTCAGTGTAGGGCGCCAGCATCGCTCGGGAGGCCCGGGAGGGCGTCCCGCGGATCCAGCCATGTGCGCGGGACGGGCCGAGGCCCGCACCACTGGTCGTGCGGGCCTCGGGGAGAGGGAGGGTCTGGTGGCGGGCACGGTCCGACACCGGGCCCGCGTGTGGTCAGACCGGGTCGGGCGGGACGATGATCACGATGACCTCGCAACCACCGACCACCACATCGGTCGGGTCCACGACCGCTCGGTCGGTGCCGTCCCCGCAATCGACGGAGTCGATGGCACCGTCGCCCGCGGCCCGGATGAGGTCGTTGCCGACGCCGCCATTGAGGGTGTCCGCGTCCGATCCGCCGACCAGGAGGTCCCGGCCACGTCCGCCGTTGAGCGTGTCCGCGCCCGAGCCGCCGAACAGGCGGTCGCCATTCAGCCCACCGTGGAGGGTGTCGTCACCCGAGCCACCGTGGAGCGCGTCGAACCCGGGGCCACCGAAGATGGTGTCGTTCCCCGACGCGCCGAGGAGCAGGTCGTTGCCGGGACCACCGTAGATGGTGTCGTCGCCGGGGCCGCCATCGACGCGATCGTTGCCCCAGCCGCCGAGCAGCTTGTCGTTGCCGAGCTGCCCGAAGAGCCAGTCACGCCCCCGATTGCCATGGAGCTCGTCGTTGCCGGCTCGACCCCAGACCGTGTCGCCACCGCGACGCGCCCTGATGAGGTCATCGCCCGCGGTGCCGATGATCCGGTTCGCGAACCACCTGGGGTGGTGGTGATGCCTGCCATGCGCGGCGGTCGTCGCTGGGGCGACGAGCAGGGCCGCTGCGCTGGCCGCGAGCACCAGGCCACGGAGCTTGTTCGAGAGGTGCACGGCTCGCACCCTCCCCTGTGCGGTGGCTGTCCCGCCACGAAGGAGTGGACCGGTATCGTCCCGGCTCACTCCTCTTCCGAGGCGCCAGGGGTCACAGAAGTTTCAGCCGCAGGATCGGGGTCGGGCCCCCGGGTCGGATCGGGGTCGGGCGCCCGGGTCGGATCGGGCGCGTGGGTCGGATCGGGCGCGTGGGTCGGATCGGGCCTGGGCGCCTTGGTGGGGTCAGGCTCGGGTGTCGGCTCCGCCGTCGGTTCGGGTGTCGGCTCCGGCGTGGCCGTCGGTTCGGGTGTCGGCTCCGCCGTCGGTTCCGGGGTCGGCTCGGGCGTCGCGCTCGGCTCCGCGGTCGGCTCCGGCGTGGGAACCGGCGTCGCCTCGGTGGTGGCCTGCGGCGCCGGCGTCGGGTCCGTCGGTCCGCCACCCCCGCCGCCCGTGACACCGGTTCCGCCCGGCTCGGCCGTGCGCTCGACGATATGGGCCGCCGACCCGTGGGTCACCACGGAGCCAGACTCGCCCGGCCCGTCAGGGGAGCCACCCGGGGTCGATATGGGGGTCGGGCGCGCGCTCGGCTCGGCCGTGGGCGTCGGGCGCTCGGTGGGCGCTGGGGTCGGGCTCGGCGTCGGTGCGTGGGTGGGGGCCGTCGTGGGCGTCTCGCCGGGCCCGACCGGCGCGGTCGGCTGCGGCGCACGGAGGAGGATCGTGCCCACCGACCCTGCGATGAACAGGATGAGCACCGCGCTCGCCAGCACGAGCGCGAAGCGGGCGGGTCGCCACCGCGGTGCCGGCCGCTGCTCCTGGCCGATGCGGGCGTGGATCCGCGCCGTGAGGTCGGCCGGTGCCTCGACCATGGTCGAGACGCGGTAGCGCTCGAGTCGCTCGAGGACCGGCGTCACCTGCTCGTCCACGGGCAGGTCGCCGAGGTCATCGGGCACGCGGCCGGGGAGATCGTGGTCGCTCACGATGTCTCCTCCAGCAGCGGGCGAAGGCGTGCCAGGCCGCGATAGAGCTGGGTCTTGATGGTCGCTTCGGGCCGGCCGGTCACCTGCGCGATGTCGGCGACCGACCGGTCGGCGAGGAACCGCAATGAGACGACCTCCCGATACGGCTCGGGCAGCTCCGCGACCGCACGTCGCACATCCTCGCGCTCCTCGGCTGCGAGGACGACCCGAGCGACGTCGGTGGGGTCCGGCAGGGTGGCCTCGACGACATCGTCCAGCGGCGCGGTATGCGACGCCTCGCGGGTCCGCGACCGACTGCGACGCCAGCTCTCGCGAACGGCGATCCGGGCGAGCCAAGCACCCGGAGGGCCGTCCCCTCGATATGAGCCAAGCGCCCGATACGCCAGCACGAACGTCTCCTGGACCGCGTCCTCTGCCTCTTCGACCGATCCCAGGACGCGATAGCACGTCCGGAACACGGCACCCGTCTGCTGGTCGACCAGCTGGTGGAAGGCGGCCTCGTCCCTGCTGGCCAGACCCCTGGCCAGCGCGAGGTCATCCACGACAGGCTTGAGGCTGCGTGGTCGCCAAGGGTTTCATCACGCGACGGCGGTCGCCGTGGATCGGCCCCCGAGGGCCTGGTCCGCATCGGCGCGCAGCATCCGGAAGCACAGCCCGGTGGCCATGACGCCGTCCATCGCCCGGGTGTGGTCGACGAAGGTCCCCTCGTGCACGAAGCCCACGCGTCGGGCGACCTCGGCGCTGCGCTCGTTCCGCGAGTCGCACCAGATCTCGAGCCGGTTGGCCCCCAGCTCCGTGAACGCGAAGTGCGCGAGCCCGCGCACGGCCTCCGTCATGTATCCCTGGCCCGCGAACCTCGTGCGCAGCCAGTAGCCGATCTCGAACCGCCCGGCGTCCCAGTCGATTCCGTGGAATCCGCTCGAACCGACGAGGGTGCCGGGGTCGGATCGCAGGTACAGCTGGTACCGCAGGTCCTTGCGCAGCAGGAACCCGGCGCGTGCCTCCCGCACGTTCTCCTCGTATCCCTCGGGTGTCGGTGTCTCGTGCGCCCAGGCCAGCCAGGGTCGCAGCTCCGGGAGCGACTCCGTGACCGCGGCGCACATCTCCGCGCCGTCGCCGGGCAGGGGCGCCCGGACGACCAGTCGCTCGGTCTCGAACGACTCCGGGAAGTCGCGCAGGATCGGCTTCGTCACCCGCGAACGATAGCGCGGCGGGTCGCCGTGGGCCTACGCCGGCTCAGCCGCGCATGAACTCCGAGACGGCGTCGGGATCCTCGGCGGTGTAGAACCAGACCTCGGCGATCTTGCCGCCGTCCACCCGGAACACGCCGATCTCGCGGCCGGACATCCAGCCACCGTGGCGCTCGGCCGAGAAGTCGACCAGGGCGACCACGTGGAGGTCGCTCGCGAGCAGGTCGGTGACCACGAGCTTGAAGGTGCCCTCGGTCTCGACCATCGACTGGCGTATTGCGTCCATGACCGCGGCGCGGCCGTTGAGCGTGCCGAGGTACTCGTACGGCTCGTGCCACACGACATCCTCCGCGATGAGGTCCGAGGCGGCCTCGAGGTCGTTGCCCTGACGGGCCTCGTAGAGGCGGCGGACGACGGCTGCGTCCGAGGTGGCCGTGGACATCGCGGCGCCCCTCAGGCCGCGGACGGGGCGAGCGCCCCGGGGACGATGCCGCCGACGATGGGACTCGTGTCGACGCGCGCGGGATGCGCGGCCTCCCACGTGTCGATCGCCTCGGAGCGTTGGAGCACCCAGCCGATCTCGTCGGTGCCCGCGAGGAGCATCTGGCGCGCGAACGGGTCGATCTCGAAGTCGTAGGTCGTGCCGTCGGGCAGCAGCATCCCCTGCTCCGCGAGGTCGATGGTCACGCCCGCATCGGGGTCCGCCTCGAGCATGTCCCACAGTCGCCGATGGGTCGCCGGGTCCACCGCGATGGGGAGCAGCCCGTTCTTGAGCGAGTTGCTGCGGAAGATGTCCGCGAAGGACGTGCTGATGACGGCACGGATGCCCCAGCTGGTGAGCGCCCACGGCGCGTGCTCCCGCGACGAGCCGGCGCCGAAGTTGTCGCCCACGAGCAGCACCTGGCGGCCCTGCATCTCGGGCCGGTTCAGGATGAACGCCGGGTCGGGGCTGCCATCCGGCAGGTAGCGCCAGTCGTTGAACAGCGCATCCGCGAGCCCCGACTTCTCAGTGGTCTTGAGGAAGCGCGCCGGGATGATCTGGTCGGTGTCGACGTTCTCTGCGGCGAGCGGGATGAGCTTGCTGCTGACGGTGGTGTACGGCTCAGGCATGTGTGGCGGCTCCTGGCTGGCTGTGTCGGCGTCCGGTGGCTACCGCGCGCCGACCTCGATGGGGGTGCGGTCGACGAGCGGCCGCGGATCGCTGACCACGCCCGCCAGCGCGGTAGCAGCTGCCGTGAGAGGGGAGGCGAGGAACGTCCGGGCGCCCTTGCCCTGGCGACCCTCGAAGTTGCGGTTGCTGGTGGACACGATGTACTGGCCCGGTGCGCCCTGGTCGCCGTTCATGGCGATGCACATCGAGCAGCCGGCCTCGCGCCACTCGGCGCCCGCGGCCTTGAACACGTCGTCGAGACCTTCCTCCTCCGCCTGTGCCTTCACCTGCTGGCTGCCCGGCACGACCATGACCCGCACGCCATCGGCGACGTGGTGGCCCCGGAAGATGGCGGCAGCCTCGCGCAGGTCCGAGATCCGGCTGTTGGTACAGGAGCCGATGAACACGATGTCCACCTTCTGGCCCAGCAGCCGCTGGCCGGGCTGGAGGCCCATGTAGTCGAGCGCCTTGTCGAGCGCGCGCTTGCCGGCCTCGTCGGTCTGGTCCGCGGGGTCGGGCACGCTCGACGAGAGGAGCATCCCCATGCCCGGGTTGGTGCCGTAGGTGATCATCGGCTCCAGCGCGTCCGCGTCGATGACGATCGACCTCTCGTACGCGGCGCCCGGGTCCGAGGGGAGGGTCCGCCATCTCGCGACGGCGGCGTCGAACGCGGCACCCGTGGGCGCATGCGGCTTGCCGGCGACGTACTCGAAGGTGGTGTCGTCCGGGGCGATGAGCCCGGCGCGCGCACCGCCCTCGATGGACATGTTGCAGATGGTCATCCGCTCTTCCATGGAGAGCGCCTCGATGGCCTGGCCGCGGTACTCGAACACGTGGCCGGTGCCGCCGCCCACGCCGATGCGCGAGATGAGGTTGAGGATGATGTCCTTGGCCGTGACCCCGGGTCGAAGACGCCCGTCCACGCGCACCTCGTACGAGCGCAGCGGACGCTGCAGCAGGGTCTGCGTCGCGAGGACCATCTCGACCTCGGACGTGCCGATGCCGAACGCGAGCGCCCCGAACGCGCCGTGGGTCGCGGTGTGGGAGTCGCCGCACACGATGGTCATGCCCGGCTGGGTCAGGCCCAGCTCGGGTCCGATGACGTGGACGATGCCCTGGTGCGTCGACCCGCGGCTGTAGACCGGTATGCCGAACTCGCGCGTGTTCCGCTCGAGCTGGCTGACCTGGAACGCGGCCTGCTGGTCGAGGATGGGCAGCGACAGGGGCGTGGTGGGCGTCGAGTGGTCCGCGGTCGCGACCGTGCGCTCGGGATGGCGGACCTTGAGCCCGCGCCTGCGGAGGCCTTCGAACGCCTGCGGGCTGGTGACCTCGTGGACCAGGTGCAGGTCGATGCCGAGGATGGCGGGCGCGCCGGGCTCCTCGTGGACGACATGGTCGTC
Organism: Candidatus Limnocylindrales bacterium; assembly: GCA_040510715.1. Classification (GTDB taxonomy): domain Bacteria; phylum Chloroflexota; class Limnocylindria; order Limnocylindrales; family CSP1-4; genus JAFMJV01. The sequence goes on along the minus strand of JBEVIK010000096.1, from coordinate 4,246 downwards.
CCAGATCTTGCGGACCAGGGTGCGGGGTCGGTGTTCGGTGGCGGACATCTCGGACTCAAGGGGTCGTGTCAACGGGGCATGAGCGTAGCAGAGGCGGGCGCCTGCCCAAGGGAACGATGCTCCCTCGCGCGGAGGGCTGATGGGGTCAGTCGAGCAGCCCGTGCTCCATCGCGAACAGCGCGGCGGCCGCCCGGCTGGAGACCCCGATCTTGCCGTAGACGTGCTGGACGTGATGCTCCGCGGTCCGGGCGGAGATGGCCAGCAGCTCGCCCACCTCCCGGTTGCCGAGACCCGCGGCCATGGCGCGGAGCACCTCGACCTCGCGGTCGGTCAGACCCGCGGGCAGGGCAGGCCGGCGCAAGCGATCGGTGCTGCCGACGCTCGCGAGGATGGCGGTCGTCGCAGCGGCGTCGAGCCTGCCCGCGCGCACCTCCGCGCGAAGCTGCTCGGCGGCCCCTTCGGGCGACAGCGCGTCCCGGTGCGGGCGCGGATGGGTCATCGCGTCGAACGCATCGGCGACCGCGAGGATGCGCGCCTCCCGAGGGATGTCCCGGGCGCGCGAACCGCGGTGGTAGCCGGATCCATCGAGCCGCTCGTGATGCATCCCCACGATGGGCGCCAGGGGCGCGAGCGTGCGGGACCTCGCGACCACCCGCTCGGAGTGGTACGGGTGCATCCGGACCTGCTCCCACTGTGGCGCCGTGAGTGGCCCGGGGCGCTCCCAGACCGAGTCCGGTATGCCGATCCTGCCCATGTCGTGAAGCAGCGCGGCGAGTGACAGCCGGGCGGTCGCCGCGGGGGCGAGGCCCAAGCGCTGCGCGGCATCGCGCGTCAGCCGCTCCACGCCGGCGCTGTGCCCGTGCAGGAAGGGTGCCTTGAGATCCGCGAGGTCGCCGAACGCCGCTGCCAGCTCAGCCAGCCGGTGCGTCGGGATCGAGCGATGTGGCTCGGGCTCGATGTCCATGACCGTCACCAGCGGATCGCCGGCGTCCAGCGGGGCGAGGAGCGTCGCCGCGTGGGTGGCGAGCGCATCCGCGATGGCGGGGTCGAGCACGCCCCCGCTCCGTTCGCGCACCGCCCGGATCGATGCGTCGGTACCGCCCATGTCGTGGAAGCGGGCGGCAACGGCCGATACCCGTGCGATGCGGGCCGCCAGCGCGATGTCGTCGCCGCGGAGCCGCTGGGCGCCATCGGTGCCAGCCCAGGACTCGAAGACTTCGTTGAGCCCACGCTGGACTCCGGGTGGGAGGCCGATGCGGCGTGCCGTAGCGCTGCCGACCTCGCAGGCTGCGGTGGCGAGCTCGCGACCGCCTGCCTGGCCGCGACGCAAGGACCGAGCGACGGCCTGGATACGCGGCACGACGGGCATGCCCTGGGTCGCTCGCCGGTGGAACCCGACGAGCGCATCGAGGGTCCGTGAATCGTTGGTGACCGCGGCCGCGGCGCCCACCCTGAGCTCGTCCCCGAGCAGCGCTGCCGCTTCGTGCGCGAAGCCGACGCAGCCGACGTGCTCGAGGAGCGCGGTGTAGAAGGCGTCCCCGACATCGCTCTCGGCGAGGCCCAGGTGCCGCGCCAGCCCGGTGGCGATGACGCACGACGTGAGCGCCTCACCGGGCGGCAGCCCGAACCCGAGATCGGCGACCATCGACAGGCTGGCCAGGACATCGGCCACGCGCACGGCGCTCATGGGCGAGGGCCAGCCTGCCACGCGGCGGTGCGCCTGTCGAGCCTGGCAAGGGACAGCCGCGATGCCGCCGCGACATGGGTAGACCTACCGATGACGAGGCAGCGGCCGACCGCCACCCTCGATGCCTACCCCTTGCCCACGGAGGCAGGCCATGCAGGTCGGTATCGGTCGAAGCCGTGATCGCAGGGATGGGGCGGCGCGGCCGCTCCATTCCCCGGGTGAAGAGGCTCGGCTGCTCACCCCGGCATTCGTCGCGCTCACCATCGCGGAGCTCGCGTACTTCACCGCCGAGGGGATGTCCATCCCGGTCACGCCCCTGTTCGCCGCGGGACCGTTGGGCGCGGACGTGGTGGGCGTGGGGATCGCCGTCGGTGCCTTCGCGATCTCCGCGCTGCTCCTGCGCCCGTGGGCGGGACGCCTGTCCGACACGCGCGGCCGTCGACCGCTGCTCGTCGGCGGCGCGCTGCTGTACGCGGGCGTGATGGCCGCACATCTCGTGGCGCCCGACCTCGCGACGCTGATCGCGCTCCGGCTGGCACTGGGGGTCGCCGAGGCGTGCTTCTTCGTGGCCGCGGTCGCCGCGGTCGCGGACCTCGCGCCACCCGGCCGGACCGGCGAAGCGGTCAGCCTCAACTCGCTGGCCCTGTACCTGGGCATCGCGGTCGGGCCGCTCATCGGTGAGCAGCTGCTGCGGATGGGCGGGTTCACGGCCGCGTGGCTGGGTGGCGCCGTGCTCGCCCTCGCCGCGGCGCTCATCGCGCTGCGCATCCCCGCGACGACGCGACCGGTCGAGGCGACGCCCGGCCGTCCGGTGCTCATCCACCGACAGGCGGTCGGGCCAGGCCTCGCGCTGCTGTGCGGCATCGGGGGTATGGCAGGGTTCCTCGCGTTCGTCGCGCTGTACTCGAGGGACCTGGGCATGGGCGGGGCGGCCCTGCCGTTGCTCGTGCTGGGCGGGACCGTGATCGGCTGCCGCATCGTGTTCCGGCGCCTGCCCGATCGGATGCCGCCATTCCGCCTCGGAGCCGCCGCGCTCGGCTTGACCGCGCTGGGACTCGCCGTCGCGGCCGTGGTCCAGAGCATCCCCGGCCTGCTGCTGGGGACCGCGATCCTGGGTGTCGGGGTCGCGTTCACGACCCCCGCGTTCTTCGCGGCGATCGTGACACGCGTGGAGCCATCCGAGCGTGGCGTGGCGATGGGCACTGCCAGCGCGTTCCTCGACATCGCGTTCGGGGGCGGCCCGATGCTGCTGGGTCTCGTGGCGGGCATCGGGGGTGTGCCGCTGGCCTTCGCCGTCGCTGCCAGCGTGGCCGCGCTCGGCGGCATCGGTGTCGCGCTGCTCGGTCGACCACGCCCGCTCGTGCGGTGAATGCCGGCCCCACGCGCCGCCAGGGAGGCCTCGAGGATGGGGTGGTCACCCCGCTCACCGCCCCACACCGACCCCCCGTGGCGGCGTGGTGCGCAACGTTGCGCGGCCGCCGCGCACCTGCATCCAGACGAGCGCCGGCCCAGGCCATGGCGCGTCGTCGACCAGGGCAGCGATCGCATCCGCGTGTCGCGCGGGGAATGCCGACGAGATGAGTGCTGCGTAGTGGATCGCCACCTGGCGTGTCGCGGCGCAGTCCCGCACAAGCAGCAAGCTCGAAGGTGGAGGCGCGCCGGGGAAGGCGACGGCGGTGACCTTGGCGCCCAGCCAGCGGACCTGTTGCTCGATCCGACGGAGCTGCGAATGCGCTTCGCACACCACGCGAGTCGTGCCGTCGCTCAGCAGGAGATCGATCACGCCCTTCACCGGGCTCGTCACCCAGACCTCGGGTGACGCCGTCCAGCGTCCGTGTCGGACATCGATGAGCGCGTCGAGCATGGCTGCCTGGAGATGGTCCCTGATCCGCGGGCCGGCCCCCGGGTAGTACCGAACCGATAGCTCGCCACCGAGTACGGCGGCGATGCGCGCCAGGACGCCGATCGAGGGCTCGTGGTCGCCGCCTTCGACCTGCCGGACGGCTGTCGGGCCCAGACCGGCCGCGATGGAGAGCGACCGCTGGCTGAGACCGGCATCCTCCCGAGCCTGTCGCAGGGTGCCGATGAGCGCTTCCACCTCGCTGCGCGCCCGCCTCCGGCCCTCACGCTGTGGCCTGGTCCGACTGGGGCGTGCTCGCGGCATCCATCGACGATAGGCATCGGTCCTTATCGGTCGATCTTCGCGCGCGCCTCGAGTGTGCATGAACGTTCACTCGACGCGGTGGCTGAGTGCCGTGATGTCCCAGTGCGAGCGTGACTTCCGCCAGCGAGCGGATGAAGCTTCATGCGCAGCGGCCCGTTCGCATCGTTCGCTGGCGCGAGTGCATGAAGCTTCACTCGTCCGGGTCTCGCTGCGGCCCTGAGGCTCGCGATCGCGTGAACCTTCATGCACCGGCCGCAGCGATGGGCTCGTCGATGGTGCAGAGACGCGGTCAGGTGCCGTGCCCGCGGCCGGATCGCCTCGTGGCGAGCGCAAGGGCGGGAGCTGCGGCGGGTCGACGGGCGCCAGCCGCGATCGCCGCCGAACGTCCCGCTCCG
>JBEVIK010000095.1:0-13252 GCA_040510715.1 Candidatus Limnocylindrales bacterium | reverse complement strand
CCCACGGCGGCGCTGGTTCGCACGATCGCCGCGGCGCTCCGCGCGGGCGACGCACCCATGCCCGCGAGCGTGAGCCTCATCCTCACCGACGACGCCGAGATCAGCGGCCTCAACGAGCAGCACATGGGCCACGAAGGCCCCACCGATGTGCTGAGCTTCCCGATGCTGCCGCCCTCGGCCTATCCGCCCCACCCGGGCCAGGACCCGGGGTCCCGCTCGCCCGGTCAGGCGGGGTTCGTGATGCCGCCGGGCGCACGCACCCACATCGGCGACATCGTGGTCTCCGTCGAGCGGGCCATCCAGCAGGCGGAGCAGGGCAGGGGCGGCCAGACCGGCGATCGGCGCTGGTCACCCGCGGATGAGCTGCGACTCCTCGTCACCCACGGGACGCTCCACCTGTGCGGCTGGGACCACGCGCTTGCCGAGGAGGAGGCCGCGATGCGCGCGCTCGAGCAGCGACTCCTGGGAACCCAGGCGAGCTGACGCCCCGGTCAGCCTTGGGCGCCCGACGGCTTGGCGAGCTCCTTGAGCGCGTCCGCAAACAGCCCGTTGAGGATGCGCGACGTGGACGGGAACGCGTGGATGGTGTCCGCGAGCACGTCGATGGGCACGCGAGCCTTGATGGCCAGCACGCACTCGTGGATCGCCGCCGACGCATCCGGACAGGCCATCGCGGCACCTGCCAGCTGGCGGCTGCCCCGGTCCACGACGATCGTGACGTGGCCCAGGTCGGCCTCCACGCCGTAGCCCCGGGTGCTGGTCGCGAAGTCGGCGGTGAGCTCGAACGCGTCCAGGCCGGCCTCGCGTGCCTCCTCGACCGTGACGCCCACGAACGCGAGCTCCGGGTCCGTGTACATCGCCCGCGGCAGGGCGCGGTAGTCGGGCTCGGCGTCATGTCCGGCGACCAGCCGTGCGACGAGCTCTCCCTGGTAGTGGGCGAGATGGGTGTGCATCTCGGGGCCGGCGGCGTCGCCCGCGGCGAGCAGCCCCTCGGCGATCCGCATCCGGCCATCACGCTGATAGGGGTCCTTCGCGGTCCCATCGATGCCGTAGTGCTCGAGACCGAGATCGCGCAGCGGGATGGTCCGGCCCACGGCGAGCAGGATCGCGTGGCCCTCGACGCTTGATCCGTCGGCGAGGTCGAGGACATGTGCCCCGTCGGCACCCATGCGGGCCCGGACCCCGGTCGCGCGCACGCCGGTGCGCACGGTCACGCCGGCACGCTCGAGCGCCGTCCGGAGGACGTCCGCATTGCGGGGATGCATCTGCGCCGCCAGCAACGGGCGGGAATGGACGAGCGAGACGGGCACCCCGAACCGGGCGTAGACCTGGGCCAGCTCACACCCCGATGGGCCGCCTCCCAGCACCACGAGGCTCCGCGGCAGCTCCCGCGTGAGAGTGGCCTGCTCGTTGGTCCACGGCGCGGCCTCGTCGAGACCAGGGAGGTCCGGGACCGTCGAGAACGAGCCGACCGCCACGACGACCTCGCGAGCCTCGAGCACGTGGACCGCGCCGTCGTGCGCCACCTCGACCCGACCCCGCCCCACGATCCGGGCGCTCCCGGGGTGGACCGTCGCGCCCGCGTCCTCGAGGCGTTTGCGGTGACCCGAGTCATCCGGCTCGACGGCGTCCGGTGCCCGGTTGACCATCCAGTCCCGGCGCTCCGAGGCGCGCGTCCAGGGATAGCCATCCGGATCGACCCTGTGCTCGGCCGCAGCGTGCAACAGCGCCTTGGACGGGACGCACGCGATGTGCGGGCAGCTGCCGCCATACCAGCGACGGTCCACGATCGCGACGCGGAGACCCAGCGCGCACGCCTCGTAGGCGGCGGACTCGCCGGCCGCGCCCGCACCGATGATGACCAGGTCGAAGGTCGGGGCGGCGCTCGTCATGGGCTCGTGTCCTCCTTCGTCCCGGGGGCCCGAGGGTACCGCAGCGCCGGTGGCGCCCGGGCGGGCGACGTACACTTGCGCCTCTGCCGCGTCATCGGGATCCGACCGAGTCGCGGCACGTCGGCATGCCCACGAGGTTCCGGGTGAAGGTGGTCATCGGGCTGGGGAACCCCGGCTCCCAGTACGAGCGAACGCGCCACAACGTCGGCTGGCTGGTCCTCGACCGGCTCGCCGATCGTGCCGGGCTGTCTGGTCGCCAGAAGGCGCGTGACGCCGCGGTGACCGTGCGTGGCCGGTTCGCGGGGAGCGACCTGGTCCTGGTCAAGCCGACCACGTACATGAACCTGTCCGGGGTCGCGGTCCGCAAGATCCTCGCCCGGGAGCGGGTGCCGCTCGAGGACATGCTCATCGTCGTGGACGACTTCGACCTGCCGTTCGGGAAGCTGCGGATGCGCGCGGAGGGGAGTGCCGGGACCCACAACGGGCTGCGCTCGATCGTCGCCGAGATGGAGACCCAGAAGTGGGCGCGCCTCCGGGTGGGCATCGGGGTCGGTGCCGATGGACACGGTGGATCGGCGAAGGATCATGTGCTCACGAGGTTCAGCGCCCTCGAGGAGCGCCAGCTGCCGGAGGTGCTCGACGCGGCGGCGGACGCGGTCGAGACCTGGATGACCGATGGACCGGCGCGTGCCGCCGAGCGCTACAACTCCTGGAAGCCGGCGCCGGAGGAGCCATCATCGACCCAGGTGGACGCCGACGCCGGGGCTTCCGCTGCCGACCCCTGGGCTCCGGACGCGGCGGGCATCGTGCGGACATCCACGGGCTGGCGGCGGATCCTGGGCCGCGGGCCAGGGGGCGGGTCATGACCGACGCTGCCGCTCCCATCCGTGGGCGCCGCGGGCGCGACCGTCGGATCGACGCGCAGGTCGCCGAGCGACTGGCGACCCGGGCACCTGCCGGGTCACCCAGGCCGGGTGGTCGGCATCGATTGCCCGACCTGTCGCCGCTCACGCGCCGCCTGGCCGAGACCGAGCAGATCCGCGACCTCGCGGCGCGACTCGCGGGCACCGACGGGCTTGCTCGTGCCAGCGCGCGCCGGCACGTCACCTATGGCGCGGTGCCCCACGGTGCCAAGACGTACCTCGCGTCGGCGCTCGCGCTTGCGTCCGAGGGTCGCCTGGTGTGGGTGGCGCGTGACGCCGAGATCGCCGACCGCGTTGCCGAGGAGCTGGTCGCGTGGCTGGGTGACGCCGCATCGGTCGTGACCCTCGAGCCGCGCAGCGCGCTCGCGTGGGAGCGCAGCGAGCTGGTCCGCGACGAGAGCGCAGCCCGGGTCGCGGCGCTCGCGGCCTGGGCGAGCGGCACGCCACGTGTCCTCGTGGCGAGTGTCCAGGCGCTGTTCCAGCGGACGCTTCCCCGGTCGGCCCTGCCGGAGCAGCTCGTGGTGGTGCGTGCCCGCCAGCGGCTGTCGCAGGACCGGCTGCTGCACACCCTGTCGGACCTCGGGTACGAGATGGTCCCCGAGGTGGGCGGGCGGGGCGAGATGGCACGCCGCGGCGGCATCGTGGACGTGTTCCCGGCGGGCCAGCCACTGCCGTTACGCATCGAGTGGTTCGGCGACGAGATCGAGTCGCTGCGGGCGTTCGACCCGGCGGACCAGCGGGGCGTGGGACCGGTCGAGACCGCGTCGATGCTGCCCGCCAGCGAGTTCCTGCTGGGCACGGCCACCGGCGACGACCTCCGGGCTGGCCTCGGCAGGCTCGCGGGCAAGCTGCCGGAGCGGCTCGCCGCGGACCTCGCGGCACTCGAGACGGGCACGCTGGGGGATGCCGCCGAGACGTGGGCCGGGCACCTGGCGCCGGCCACGGCGCTCGACCACATCGGCGACGCTGCGCTCATCCTCGACGAGGCGGGGGACATCGCGGCCACCGCGCAGTCGCTGTGGTCCCAGGCGGACGAGCGACGCGCCGAGCTCGAGAAGGCCGGTGACCTGCCCAGGGGATGGCCGGGCGTCTATCCCGACCCACGGGACTGGAAGCGCGCGCTCCTCGAGGCACGCACCCTGGAGCTGACCTGGGAGCCCGAGGCCGACGGCGCGCCGCCGGGCGGCAACCCGTTCGGATGGCGCGACCCGGTCCTGCCACCCGCGCCCATCGGCTCCATCGGCCAGACCGTGCGTCGCTGGCGCTCGGAGGGCGCCCGTGTGGTCCTCGCGTCGGACCAGTCGGCGCGGCTCGCCGAGCTGTTGGGCGAATCGGACATCGTCGTGGCGCCCCACGCGGACCTCACCGAAGTGCCACCCGCCGGTGGCACCGCGCTCATCGAGCGCAGCCTCAACGGCGGGTTCGAGGGCGGCCCGGATGGCGTGATCGTGGTCACCGACCGGGAGCTGTTCGGGACGGTCCGGGTGCGGCGGCCCCGCGCGCTCCGGCGTGTCGTGCCCAAGGACGCGCTCGAGCGACTGACCCCGGGCGACACCGTGGTCCATGTCGATCACGGCGTGTCGCGCTATGCGGGCCTCGTGCGAAGGTCGGCGGGTGGCGAGGGCGCCGAGGAGCGGGACTTCCTGGAGCTCCACTTCGCGGGCACCGACCGCATCTGGGTCCCGGTGGAGCAGATCGGTCGCGTCACCCGATACGCGGGCGGTGATGACCCGCAGCTGTCACGGCTCGGTGGCGGCGAATGGCAGCGAGCCCGCACCCGCGTGCGCAAGGCGGTCCGGGACCTCGCCAAGGACCTCCTCGCCCTGTACGCCGCACGTGCCAACGTCGCGGGGCGGGCGTTCGGTGACGACACGCCATGGCAGTCCGAGATGGAGGCGGCGTTCCCGTACCAGGAGACCGCCGATCAGCTGCGCGCCATCCTCGAGGTCAAGGCCGACCTCGAGCGGCCCACGCCCATGGACCGGATCGTGGTCGGCGATGTCGGCTACGGCAAGACCGAGGTCGCCATCCGCGCCGCGTTCAAGGCGGTCCAGGAGGGGGTGCAGGTCGCGCTGCTGGTGCCCACGACGGTCCTCGCGGCGCAGCACGTCGCGACGCTCCAGGCACGCTACGCGGCGTACCCCATGACCGTGCGCATGCTCAGCCGGTTCGTTCCCCCGGCCGAGCAGAAGGCCACCCTCGATGGGCTCGCGGCAGGTTCCGTGGATGTCGTCGTGGGCACCCACCGGCTGCTCAGCAAGGACATCCGCTTCCGGGACCTCGGGCTGCTCGTCGTGGACGAGGAGCAGCGCTTCGGGGTCGCCCACAAGGAGCGCCTCAAGCAGCTCCGCACCGAGGTGCACGTGCTGACGCTCTCGGCGACACCCATCCCGCGCACGCTCAACATGGCCCTCGTCGGCGTCCGGGACATGAGCGTCATCGAGACCCCGCCGGAGGACCGGCTGCCCATCCAGACCCGGGTCGCGGAGGCGTCGGCGGGACTCGTCAAGGACGCGCTGCTGCGCGAGCTCGACCGCGGCGGCCAGGCGTTCTATGTCCACAACCGGGTCGAGACCATCGAGGCCCAGGCGGAGCAGCTCCGGCGCCTCGTGCCATCCGCACGCATCGTGGTCGGTCACGGGCAGATGCCCGAGGGGGTCCTGGAGCGGGTGATGATCGCGTTCGCGCGGGGCGACCACGACATCCTGGTGTGCACCACCATCATCGAGTCGGGGCTCGACATCCCCAACGCCAACACCATCGTCATCGACCGCGCCGACGCGCTCGGCCTCGCGCAGCTCTACCAGCTCCGCGGCCGGGTGGGACGCTCGAGTCGCCGGGCCTACGCGTACCTCCTGTATCGCCGACGAGAGCGGCTGTCCGATGTCGCGCGCAAGCGGCTCCAGGCGGTGTTCAACGCGTCGGAGCTGGGCGCCGGGTTCCAGATCGCGCTCGCGGACCTCGAGATCCGGGGTGCGGGCGAGATCCTGGGCGCCGAGCAGCACGGCCACATGAGCGCGGTGGGCTTCGACCTGTACACGCGCATGCTCGCGGAGGCGGTGGAGGAGGAGAAGGCGGCCTTCGAGCACCGACCCGCCATGCTGGCGCGGACGCAGACGGTCATCGACCTGCCCATCGATGCCTTCCTGCCCGACGACTACGTCCCCGACGAGCCCGCCAAGCTGGAGCTGTACCGGCGGCTGGGGGGCGTGGCCAGCGGGTCCGAGCTGGCTGGGGTGCGGGGCGAGCTCGAGGACCGCTTCGGGCCGCTGCCGCCACCCGTGGAGCGATTGCTGGACGTCGCGCGGCTCCGGTTCACCGCCGAGGGCGCCGGGATCGCGTCGCTGTCACGCGAGGACGGCCAGCTGGTGGTGCGCTTCCCCGAGGGCTGGTCCCGCTCCGGGGTGCTGCGGGCGCTCGCGCCACAAGGACCGGGCGATCGCCTGCCGGGTGTGCCCATCGGTGGCGTGGTGGCGGCCACCAACCAGGTCCGCGTCAAGCTGCCCAAGGGCACGGCCGAGGCGTGGGCAACGACCCGTGCGGTGGTCGAGCGGATCGCGACCCGGGTGGTCCCCCCGGATGTGGAAGCGCCGGCGTGAGCACCGGGCGGTGTGTCACGCCGATGGGATCCCCGCGTCGCGGCGGGTCCGCGCCCGGAGGATGTGGGACACTCGCTCTTCGATGGAGGATGCCCTGAGGCGACTGCTGCCCGTGATCTGGGCTGCCGTGCTCGCGGTGGGTCTGTCGGGGGCGGTCGCCGTCGTCGATGTCCCGCCCGCGATCGCTGCGGAAGCCCCTCTCGATACCGACGCGGACGGACTCCCGGACACATTCGAGGCGGACCAGACCCTCACGGATCCCCTGGTCCCCGACACCGACGCGGACGGCGTCCCCGATGCTCGCGAGGACCTCGACGGGGATGGGCTGACCAACCGCTGGGAGCTGCGCCTCGGGCTCCACCCGCGCTCCGGGGACAGCGATCGCGACGGCACCAGTGATGGACGCGAAGACCACGACGGCGATCGCCTCCAGAACCGGTTCGAGATCCGCATCACGAGCACCGATCCACGCTCGGTGGACTCCGACCATGACGGCCTTGTGGACGGCGTCGAGGACGCCGACCGCGACGACCTCTCGAACGCCGGCGAACAGCGCTATGGCACGGATCCTGCCAAGGCGGACACCGACCGCGACGGTGTCGACGACTGGCACGAGGACTCGGATGGCGACGGACGCTCGGATGGCATGCGACAGGATCGACGACGGCTCCCGCGCGGACTCCAGCCGGGTCTCGGCCAGGTACCCCAGAGCGGGGCGACCGAGCGGTGCCATCAGAACATCACGGGCACCAAGGTCCTGGTGTGTGACCGGCATACCGGCGACGGGAAGCTGGTCGTGGTGATCGGTGATTCGCACGCCTGGCACTGGCGCGAGGGACTCGATCGGGTCGCTCGGGCGCGCGACTGGAGACTGCTCTTCATCACCAAGTCGGCCTGTCCGGTCGCGGACATCGAGCTGCGGTACGGATACAAGTCGTGCCCGGGTTGGCGCGAGGCCGCCTTCGCCCGCATCAGGTCCCTCGCACCCGCGCTGGTCATCGTGTCGCAACTCGATGGCTATCGCATCGCCCGCGCCGACGGACAAGCTGACAACACGCGTCTCTTTCGGAAAGGGCTCGTCCGCTCCCTGCGTCGCCTGGACCGCATGGTCGCGCGGGTCATCGTGCTGGGCGACGTCTCCCGGTTCGGTGAGGATCCCGTGGGATGCCTTCGGCGACACCGTGCCGACCTGTCGAAGTGCAGCATCCGACGGTCAGTCGCCGCGAACCGCCAGCGGTTCGCGGCCGAACGAGCGGCGGCACGAGCGGCCGGTGTGGCGTATCGCGATACCTGGCGCCTGACGTGTCCCTACGACCCTTGCCCGCTGGTCATCGACCGCGTGCGGGTGGCACGCGACACGGGGCACATCACGTCGGCGTTCGCGCGCCGCGTGTGGCGAGGGCTCGCCCGGCGCCTGCCGCGCTGACCGCTCTTGACCGGGGTCGCCCGGCGCCCCATCCTCGGCGCGCGGCCGGCCGGTCGCGGTGGTGGGAGGGGTCGGTGATGGGCATGACATCTCGCTCGCTTCGTCGGGTCGTGCTCGCAGCCACCCTCGTCTCCGCGGGCCTGGCGCTCCCGGCCCAGGCCCAGGATCCGCAGGCGACGCGGACCCCGGAGCGGACCCAACCGCCGCTCTCGGAGCTCCTGGACATGGGATTCGGGACCGAGGGCCGGGCCACGACGAGCCGGTTCGGCGGTGACCGCTCCGCCATGGCGCTCCAGCCTGATGGGGCGGTCGTGATGGTCGGCGGCACGTTCGTGGACTTCGTGATGGCCCGCTTCCTCGCCGACGGCACCCTCGACCCGGGGTTCGGCGAGGGCGGCATGGTCACCACGGATCTCCAGCCCGACCAGCAGGAGGAGGCGCTCGCGGTCGCCATCGCTCCCGACGGCTCGATCGTCGTGGCCGGATACAGCGGCTTCGACGCCACGATGGCGCTCGCGCGCTACCTGCCCGATGGCTCCCTCGACCCCAGCTTCGGGACCGGTGGCATCGTCGCCGGCACCACGCCCGGTCGCCTGTACGCGGTCGCCATCGACGCGCACGGCCACATCGTCGTCGCGGGCGGTCGCGACATCCCCGATGGGACCACCGACTTCTCCGACCTGCTGCTCGCCCGGTTCCTCGTGGACGGCACGCTCGACACATCGTTCGGGGAGGAGGGGGTCGTGGTCGTCGACGTGGACGGCGCGACGAACACGCTGCGCGAGCTCGCCATCCTGCCGGACGGTCGCATCCTCGCCAGCGGCGAGAGCTTCGGGAGCTTCGAGGGATCGGAACGGACCGACCTCGTCCGGGTGACCCCGGAGGGCGCGCTCGACCTGACGTTCGGTGGCGTCGGCGCGATCGGCATCGACACCGCCCGGGTGGGCGAGGGGATGGCCGTCCAGCCGGACGGACGCATCGTGCTGACCGGTCGCGCGCTGCTCGGCACCGAGACACGACTGGAGACCCTGCGTCTCGAGATCGATGGCGCGCTTGACACGTCGTTCGGTGATGGCGGCAGTGTGCGCACCGACCTGCGCGATCACACCGAGGCGGGGCTCGACGTGGCGCTCGATGCCGAAGGTCGGATCGTGGTCGCCGGTCGGGCCGGAGACATCAACACCGACTTCGCGGTCGTGCGCTACCTCCCGGACGGCAGCCTCGACACCGCGTTCGCGGACGAAGGACAAGTGTTCATCGACTTCTTCATGTTCCCGGACATCGCCGAGAGCGTGGCCATCGGCGCGGACGGGCTCATCGTCGTGGGCGGGTTCGCGCAGCAGATCGACGCGGACAGCTATGGGGTGGCGCGCGTCCTGCCCTGACGCTGGAGCGCGCCGGCGACACCGGCGCCAGCACCGCCGGTGGTACGATGCCAGCCCGCCCTCCGGACGCACCACGACCCAGGCAGCCAGGGACCTGCCCCTCCGTCGCGGACGACGCCGAGGCGCATGACCGAAGCCCCCGGAGGCCCAGTGTCCGCGTCCGCCAGCAGCCCTGCGTCGCCCGCGACGCCGACCGCCACGCCCCCGGCCATCGACGTGCGCGGGGTCCGGCGCGTGTACAAGGCCAAGCCCAAGCCCGTCGTGGCCCTCGACGGCGTCGACCTCGAGGTGGCGCCCGGCGAGCTGTTCGGCCTGCTGGGCCCCAACGGCGCAGGCAAGACCACGCTCATCAAGATCCTGACCACGCTCCTGCTGCCGTCGGAGGGCACGGCCCGGGTGTTCGGCTTCGATGTCGCGACCCAGACCACGCAGGTCCGACGGATCATGAACATCGTGTCCGGGGGCGAGCAGTCGGGGTACGGGTTGCTCCAGGTCCGCGAGCAGCTCTGGATGTTCAGCCAGTTCTATGGCGTGCCCGTGCGCGACGGCTGGCGCAGGGTGGACCAGCTCATCGAGGCGGTCGGCCTCGTGGAGCAGCGCCACCAGAAGATCTCCGTGCTGTCCACCGGGCAGCGCCAGAAGCTCAACCTCGCCCGGGCGCTCATCAACGACCCCTGGATCCTGTTCCTCGACGAGCCCACCCTGGGTCTCGATGTCTCGGCCGCGCGCGCCGTGCGTGAGCTGGTCCAGGAGTGGCGTGCCGCGGTGCCGGGCCGGACGATCCTGCTCACGAGCCACTACATGGCCGAGGTGGACGAGCTGTGCGACCGCCTCGCCATCGTGGACCGCGGGCGGATCCTTGCCATCGGGACGCCCGAGGAGCTCAAGCACCGGGTCCAGGGTGGCTCGATCTTCCGCATCGAGCTCGACCACCTCGACGACGAGGGCGCCGCGCTGACACGATTGCCAGGCGTCCGCAGCGCAACGGTCGCGGAGGAGGAGGACACCGAACGCCAGACGGTGGTCATCGACCTCCAGCTGGACGACGACGCGGTGCTGGGTGAGGTCATCTCCACGCTGACGGGACAGGGCTCGCACCTCGTATCGCTCCAGAAGCGGGAGCCCACGCTCGAGGACGTGTTCGTGGAGCTGGTCGGGCGCGGCTTCTCGAACGACGAGGATGCCGAGGATGCTCCGGACAAGGGGGAGACCGAGGCATGACCGCCGGTGGCGTCACCCGGCGCCTCCCGCCTCCGATGCGCCCCGAGCGGGACCCCGTCAGCGCCGCGACGTGGACCCCGAAGCGCCAGCTGGCCAGCAACCTGCGTGGTGTGAGCGGGCGCGCCTATCCCAGGGTCATCGGCATGCTGCGTGAGCCGTCGTGGGTGCTGTTCGAGGTGCTCATCCCGTTCCTGACCACCTCGGCGTTCGTGTTCGTGTACCGGGCGCTCGGCGCACCGCCGGAGTTCGTCGGCTTCGCCGTCCTGGGCGGCGCCATGACGGCGTTCTGGTCCAACGTCATCTGGATGATGGCCGCGCAGCTGTACTGGGAGCGGGACCAGGGCAACCTGGACATCTACTTCACGTCGCCGGTCAACCTCATGAGCGTCCTGCTGGGCATGGCCCTTGGTGGCTTCGTGATGACCATCCAGCGAGCGGCGGTCGTGCTCCTCGCAGGCACCGTCGTCTACGACGTGCAGTTCGCCGTGGACCAGTGGGGCCTCCTCATCGCGATCTTCCTGCTCACGATGGCCGCGCTCTATGGCCTGGGCATGGTCCTCGCGAGCGTGTTCCTGCTCATGGGCCGCGAGGCGTGGCATCTCACCCAGTCGTTGCAGGAACCGGTGTACTTCGTGTCCGGGCTCAACTTCCCGGTCGGGCGCCTGGGCGCGCTGGGCCTGTTCGCCATCGCGTTCATCCCGCTCGCGGTCGGGCTCGACGCGATGCGCCAGCTGGTGTTCGCGGATAGCAGCGAGCACATCGGGACGCCCGAGCCCTGGGTCGAGGCGCTCATCCTGGTCGTGATGACCGTGGTGTCACTGGTGGCGGCGCGGGTGGCGCTCCGGAAGCTCGAGTGGATGGCCCGACACGAGGGCAAGCTGACGGTGCGGGGCGGCTGACCGTGGACCAGGCGACGGTGGGCACGATCGACCCGTCGGCGATGGCGGTGCAGGGCGCGAGCCCGTATCGCGACCGTGCCGGCGTGCTGCGCGAGAAGCTCGTCACGTGGCGCACCGCAGTGCGCCTGGGGTGGGCCATCGAGTCGAACTGGGCCGACCCGCTGTTGTTCCTCATCTACTCCGTGGCCAAGCCGGTCGCCTCGGTGCTGATGCTCGTGGTCATGCTCCAGATCGTCACCGATGGGGCGGCCGGAACCGCCCAGCTGGGCTTCGTCATCGTCGGCAGCGCCCTGTGGTCGTTCGTGGTGGGCGGCATCGCGGGTCTCGCCATCTCGGTCCTGGACGACCGGGAGCGCTACCGGATGCTGCGCTACCTGTACGTGCTGCCCGGCGCGCTGCCCCTGGTGCTCCTGGGCCGCGGCACCGCGCGCATCCTGGTGGCGGCGATGGGTGCCGCCATCACGCTCGTCGCGGCGCTCATCGTGGTGGGTTCGCCCATCGACCTCGCGACGATCGATTGGCCCTACCTCGTGCTCGCGATGGGCTTCGGCCTGCTCGGTGTCGTAGCCCTCGGCGCGACCATGGGGGCCATCGTGATGCAGACGCGCCAGGACTCCTGGAACTACCCCGAGGCCATGGCCGGGGCCCTGTTCCTGGTGGTGGGTGCCGTGTTCCCGCTGAGCGTGCTGCCCGCGGTCGCCCAGGTCATCGGCCTGCTCGTGCCGCTCACGTGGTGGATGGAGGGCGTCCGCCGCGCGCTCATCCCGGATGCCGCGACCAGCATCGGTGGTCCCGGGTCGGTGTGGTCGGAGGCGACGGGGATGGTGGCACCTGACACCGCCTGGGTGCTGGGAGCCTTGCTCGTGACCACGGCCCTCTCTACACTCCTCGCCGTCGTGTGCTACCGATGGAGTGAGCACCGGGCGCGAGAGCGGGGCGCCTTCGACCAGACCACCGGTTCCTGACACCCGCCAGCCGGGAGATGTGATCGATGCGCATCTACGAAGGTCGCCCGCGCCAGGACTACGAGGAGGTGTTGCGCTCGCTGGGCGGCTTCATCGACCAGCGGGGCATGGGCAGCGTGCTCATCCTCGAGGCGCCCGACGGCTTCGTGGTCCAGGGGCTCGCGCTCATCTCCGACCCTCAGCAGGTCGCTGCCGGGCGGCGCGACAAGGAGACCTACACCTTCCTCGACGAGGACATCGCCCGGTTCATCGAGGAGTCCCGGCTCCGCCGGGGCACCCAGCTCGATGGCGCGCCTGCCGTGGCCGGCCCCTACGAGCGCGCGCTGCGGGTCCTGGGTGGCTACATCGACCAGCAGCAGCCCCGTGACGCGTTCCTGATGGAGCAGGAGGGTTCGTGGCTGCTGCGGCTGCTGATGGGAGCACGCACCGGGATGCAGCACGTGCTGGTGGAGTTCACGCCCGACGAGATCGCGATGCGCGCCCAGCACGCGCCCGCGCTGCGCACGGCGAACGGCCCCTGACCCTCCATCGCCTGACGCCCTACACTCCACGACCGAGACGCGTGCGGAGGTATCCGACCAATGAGGATCATCAAGCTCCTGGGGGCCATCCTTGGCCTCCTCGTCGCAGCAGCCATCGTCGTCCCCCTGGCGCTGCTGGCCGGCCTGTTCATCTGGCTCAAGCTGACCGAGGACGCCGACGAGGAGCCGCTCGAGCTGGAGCAGGAGCAGGCCGAGCCGGCATGACACGACGCGGCGTCCGCGCACGTCGCGTCCAGCGCTGAAACCCAGGGGATGCCCGGCGGCCGGCTGAGCGTGCCCGTCGCGGTCCTGCTCGACTACGACGGCACCATCTCCATCAGGGACGTGGGGGACGACCTCATGTCCCGGTTCGTGGCCGACCAGGCCGCCGTGGAGGCGATGGACGTGCGCTACGTGGCGG
>JBEVIK010000094.1:0-5073 GCA_040510715.1 Candidatus Limnocylindrales bacterium | reverse complement strand
CCGCCCGCGTAGTCGAGGGCACCCAGCTTGAACAGCCAGCCGTCGACCGACCAGACCATGTGGGCCAGCGGCGAGTAGATGAACAGCGACCAGAGGATGGTGAACGTGACGAACGCTGCGAACTTCTTGCGCTCGGCGAAGGCGCCCGTGATGAGCGCCGGTGTGATGGCCGCGAACATCAGCTGGAACGCCGCGAACAGCACGAACGGGATGCTGGTGGCGTAGGTCGTGCTCGGCTCCATCGCCACGCCGCTGAACAGCGCGAACGTGGTCGGGTCGCCCACGATGCCCAGGCCGTTGATCGACGGCCCGAACGCCAGGCTGAACCCGACGATGACCCAGACGATGGTGACGATGGCCAGCCCGAAGAAGCTGTGCATGATCGTCGAGAGCACGTTCTTGCGTCGGACCAGGCCGCCATAGAACAGGGCCAGACCCGGGAGCATGAACATCACGAGCCCGGACGACACGAGCAGCCAGGCGGTGTTGCCGGTATCCATGGAGCGCACCTCCTCCTCGCCGGGCGTCAGAAGGGCTAACACCGGGCCCGTGCGATCGATGGAGGCTATGACCGGCTGCGCCGAAGGTCAGCACCGGACCGGTTACGTTCTCGGCATCCCCGGTGGCACTTCGGTTGCACGACGCGGGCGTCAGGCGGCGGGAGCATCCTCCTCGAGGATGTAGCCCACGCCCCGGACGGCGACCGGGATGGGGGCTCCCGCGTGCACCAGCTTCTCGCGAAGGCGGGCCAGATGCGGCTTGAGCCACAGCGGGTCGGGGTCGGGCACGTCCGGCCAGCCCGCCTTGAGCAGCTCGTCGTGGGACACCACCTCGCCGAGGCGGCCGACCAGCTCGCGCAGGAGGCGGAACTCGGTCACCGTGGCGGGGACGACCGTGCCCTGCCAGCGGATCTCGTGACGCCGTCGATCCAGCTCCCAGCCGCTCGTGGCGGCCGGCTGCGCCTCGCCGCTGGGACGGACGCGCGGCGTGCCGGCGGTCCGACGCGCCACGGCCCGCACCCGCGCCAGCAGCTCGTCGGCGCGGAAGGGCTTGCGGATGTAGTCGTCGGCGCCCAGGTCGAGCAGCTCCACCGTCGCGGCGCGATCGCGTTCGCCGGACACCACGACCACCGGCACATCGCTCATCTCGCGGATGCGCTGGCACACCGTGGCCCCATCGAGACCGGGCATCGCGAGGTCGAGCAGCACCAGGTCCGGCTCGTCCTCCCGGAACCGCCGCAGCGCCTCATCGCCGTCGTAGGCCGCGACGATGCGATGGCCCGCCTGCCCGAGGAGCGCGCCGAGCGCTCCCACCATGGCGGGCTCGTCATCCACGACGAGGATCTTGAGGGAGCCGTCAGGGGTGGTGGTCATCCGTCCTCCGGGTCAGGCACACGCGCCGAACGCCCTTCCATGATGGGTCAGTCCGCGCCGGCGCGCCGATCCGACGCGCGCATGCGCTCGAAGGTCAGGCGCCAGCGCTCGAGTGCCGTCTCGTCCGCGAACAGCACGAGGACCGTGTTCTCGCCCGCGAGGGTGCCCTCCTGGAGCTGGAACGTGGACTCGTCGATGGCCTGGGACAGGGCGCTGGCCATGCCCGGGCGCGTGATGAGCAGCAGCGTGAGACCCGAGCGACGGACCGTGATGGGCAGGTCGCCCAGCAGTCGCAGCAGCGTCGCATCGGTCGCGGGCGGCTGGGCCAGGTCCTCCGGCGCCGTGTACACATGCCGCTCCGCACGAGCGACCTTGACCAGGCCGAGCTCGGCGATGTCCCGGCTCACGGTGGCCTGGGTGACCGCGAAGCCGCGGCCCGCCAGGAGCTCGACGAGCTCCTGCTGGCTCGAGATGGGATGGTGGGTCACCAGCTCCCGGACGGCGTGCTGTCGATCGCGCTTGGAGCCGCGACCCATGCGCTCGCCCGTGGCCGGCGACCAGGTCGGGGTCGCCACGGGCCGGAGTATACGATCGGGCATGCGATCATGCGATCGCGCGCCGGCGGGTCCGGCACCGTACGTTCGAGGGGTGCCGGACGGCGATCCGTCGTGTAGAGTGCGGGGCCATGGCACCGCTCGTCGATCGCATGGCGATGCGCCGGGCCCCGTCGGGATCGGACGGGGCCTGAGCGGGACGCGTCCGCGACAGGGCGCCCGACAGGCCTGATCCCGAAGGGGCCGCGACCGAGACGGAGGTCGCGGCCTTCGTGATTCCTCCCCCCGATCGACCGGGACGCCCCGGTCACCACGTCGCAGCAAGGAGCATCCCGTGAGCCAGGTCACCGCCACCCGCCCCGAGCCGTTCGTCTCCGAAGGCTCATCGCCCCCAGCGACCAGCCGCTCCACCCCGGGCTTCCACCCCGGGTTCACCGGTCTTCGGTGCCGCAGCTGTGACACGCCGCAGGAGACCGCCGCCCTGTTCGTGTGTCCCCGCTGCTTCGGTCCCCTCGAGCCCACCTACGACCTCGCCGGCCTGCGCGGTCGCTTGACGCGCGAGACGATCGAGGCGCGTCCGGCCGGCATCTGGCGGCTCGCGGAGCTGCTGCCGGTCGACGAGGTCCCGGCGGCCCCCGCTCGGGTCGGCGACTCGCCGCTGGTGGAGGTGCCCCGACTCGCCGCCGCCATCGGCCTCGAGCGGCTGTGGGTCAAGGACGACTCCCGCAACCCGACCCTGTCGTTCAAGGATCGCCCGGTCGCCATCGCCACCGCCCGGGCCATCGAGTTCGGCTTCCACACGCTCGCGTGCGCCAGCACCGGCAACCTCGCGCCCGCCGTCGCGGCGGCTGCGTCCGCCCACGGCCTGCGGGCCGTGGTGTTCGTCCCCGCGGACCTCGAGCCGGCGAAGGTGGCCCAGGCGCGCGCACTCGGCGCCACCGTCGTGCGCGTGGACGGGCCCTACGACTCGGTCAATCGGCTGTGCCTCGAGCTGACCGATGAGCTCGACGGCTGGGCGGTCGTCAACGTCAATCTCCGGCCCTACTACGCCGAGGGGTCCAAGACCATCGCGTTCGAGGTCGCCCGCCAGCTGGGCTGGCGGACACCCGACGTGGTCGTGGCCCCGCTGGCATCCGGGTCGCTGTACACCAAGCTCGCCCAGGGGTTCGAGGAGCTGGTCGAGGTCGGGCTGGTCGAGCGGTCGTCCATCCGGTTCCTGGGTGGGCAGGGTGCTGGCTGCGCCCCCATCGCGACCGCGTTCGCGGCCGGCACCGACGTCGTCGCGCCGGTCGAGCGTCCGACGGGCATCGTGCGCTCCCTGGCCATCGGCTCGCCGGCGGACGGTCCATACGCCGTGCGCCTTGCGCAGACGAGCGATGGCGCCATCCTCGGCGCGTCCGATGAGGAGGTGGTGGACTCCATCCGGCTGCTCGCGAGCACGGAGGGGATCCTCACCGAGACCGCGGGTGGCGTGACGGTGGCGGCACTCCGGCAGGCGGTCCGCGAGGGCCGCGTGGGTCCGGAGGACGAGGTGGTGCTGGTCATCACGGGCAACGGCCTCAAGACGCTCGATGCGCTCGAGGACGGCTCGCCGCTGCCCGAGCCGATCGCCCCGACCTACGAGGCCTTCGAGTCGTGGTGGGAGGACGCACAGGCGCGACTCGCGATCTAGGCCGCGCTGGACCGGCCCGATGGCGGCGGTGTTCGTCGGCGCTGGTGTCCGCCCAGCGGTCACGGTGGCGGCCGGGTCATCACTCGCGGCCGTCCCCACGCCGTTCTGACCGCTGGGCGATCAGCCTGACCCCAAGCCCGGGGCAGGACGCGGGATGACGATCGTCCTGTCGAGTCCGCGGTCGCAGTGTCCGCTCAGCGGACGATCGGCCCGGCTGGGCGGCGGTCAGCGGCCCCGGCCCAGGGTGGCCCCCAGCACCTTCGCGACCCCCGGCTGACGCGCGAGGCCGATGAGGCGCCGAAGGGCGCTCGGTGACAGCCCTGACAGCAGGTCGGCGGCCGCCACGACATCGTCCTCGGCCATCGTCGAGAGGGTGCGCAGCAGCGCCTCGACTTGCCGATCGGGCACCCGGTCGAGCAGGTCGAACAGGCGGCCGATGTCGGCGCTGTCGAGACGGACCACGATGTCCACGGCATGGTCGAAGCGATGCGTGAACTCGACCAGGCCGCCGAGCCGTTCCCGGAGCTCGGTCGCCCCCGGCTCGTCGTCGGGCAGGGCACGCACCTGCTCGAGGCACTCGTCGAGCAGGGGCAGGACGGGATCGGTCTCCCGCTCGAGGCGCGAGGCCGACACGCGCCGGAACCACTCCCAGTGGTCGCCGACCGCCAGCCACGCCGCGCCCGCCGGTCCCCTCGCGCCGGTGCGCCGGAGCTCGGGTGCGCGCTCGATGATCCCCCAGGCCTCGCAGTCGGCGATGGCCGTCCGGGTCGCTCGGTGTGACAGGCCGAGCGCCTCCTGGATCTCACCGCTGGTGAGGGGACCACCATGGAGCAGCAGGTAGCCTTGGACGGCCGCGGTCGACGGCGCGACACCCCACGCTGCGCCGATGCGTCCCCACGCCGCCGCGAAGTCGCGTCGGATGGTCTCGATGCGGTCGTGTCCCGGGTCCTCGGCCATCGCGGTAACTTCCTACTGGACGGTAGCATGTTTCGGCCGGATACTTGCTACGACATGGTAGTGAGTATCGAGCAGGGCGTCGAGTCGTCGTGAAGGTCGTCATCGCGGGCGGTCGAGGGATGCTCGGCGCGGCGCTCGGCGGAGCGCTCCGGGCGGATGGCATCGATGTCGTAGCGCTTTCGCGACGCCAACCCCCTGGGGCGCTCGCGGATGGCCAGCGGGTGGTGCGCTGGGACGGCCGGACGCTCGACGGAGCGTGGACGCAGGAGCTTGCGGGTGCGGACGCGGTCGTGGACGTGTGCGGGCTCTCGGTCGGGACCTGGCCCTGGACACCGGGGACCATGGCACGCCTGCGCGGCTCGCGGCTCGAGCCACGGACCGTCCTCGTCGAGGCCATGGCGGGGCTCGTTCCGGACGCCCGTCCGCGCAGCCTCGTCGCGATCTCGGGGACCGATGGCTACGTCGGCACTGATGCGCTCCCGGCGGGGGAGGACACCCCGCTGGCGGACACGTTCCT
>JBEVIK010000093.1:0-7004 GCA_040510715.1 Candidatus Limnocylindrales bacterium | reverse complement strand
TGCCGGCCCCATTGGGACCCAGCAGGGCCATGATCTCGCCCGCGCGCACCTCCAGCGACAGGTCATCCACGGCGAGCACGCCCGGGAATCGCTTGGTCAGGCCATCGGTCGTGAGCAAGGCGGCACCCACCCCCGTCCGCGGAGGGGCGGGGGTGGGTGCCTGGGTCACGGACTCAGGTCGGGCCATGTGCGAACGGATCGGGAACGCGCTTAGCAGGTGGGCTTCTGGTCCGCCGCGTTCGCGTAGACGTCGTCGATGGGGTTCTGCCACGGGTTCTGGCACACGAACTCGGCCATGTCCGCGTTGGTCACCAGGTAGATCGGGGTCTCGGCGAAGGGGATCTCGCCCGCGCCGTTGTCGATGGTCCGGGAGAACTCGAACGGCTGGCAGTTGGCGAGCGCGATGGCGACCGCGGCGCCCCGCTTGGCCATCTCGTCCGGTGCCGGCCAGACGCTGCCGAACTGGCGACCCTCGACGATGGCCTGCGCCGCGGCGAGCTCGACATCCTGGCCCGTCACGAGGATGGTGCCTGGCGCGATGCCGGCAGCCTCGATGGCATTGAGGATGCCCAGCGACATGCCGTCATAGGTGGACAGGAACGCGGCGACCTCGTTGTTGGTCTTGGTCAGCGTGTTCTCGGCCTCGGCCTGGGCCGGCTCCGTCTTCCAGCCCGGCGTGAAGTAGTCGGTCACGATGGTGATGTCCCCGGCCGCGACGAGCGGGTCGAGGATCTCGTGGTAGCCCTCCTGGAACTGGGTCGAGCCCGTCTGGCCCGGATCGCCACCGATGAGCGCGTAGTTGCCCGTCGGGGCGGCGGCCACGACCGCGGTGGCGGCGGCCCGTCCGCCTGCCTTGGGGTCGCGTCCGACGAACGCCGCGTGTGGCGCGTTCAGGATCATGTCGTCGTAGGACGCGAGCGGGATGTTCGCGGCCGCGGCCTTGAGAGCGATCTCGCCCGCGACGTTGAAGTCGACCGGCTGGATGACGATGGCGTCCACGCCTTGGGTGATGACGTTCTCCGCCTGCGACACCTGGAGCGCCGCGTCGTTCTCGGCCGACTGGACGTTGACCTCGTAGCCGGCCGCCTCGGCGGCTTCCTTGAAGAACGGGATGTCCGCGTTGAGGTATCGCGACGCGTTCTGCTGCTTGAGCATGAACGCGATCCGCTTGGTGGTGCCGGGCACGCACCCCTCGGGTACGCCTCCCATGGCCGCGGACGCCGCGGGTGCCTCCGACTGGGCCGCGATCGGGACCGCCGCCGACCCGAGCACCATCGAAGTGACGGCGACAGCCGCCAGCAGCGGCCGTGCCGCTCGTGAGATGGGCGCCATTTCGACCTCCTCATTCCATGCGTGTGCCAGCCCGCCAGGGTCGGGTCGATGCTGCCAAGTCCTGACACCGTTGTCAACGATAAACTGACACCGTTGTCTGGTGCACGTCCATGTACCATGCGCGCGCGGCGCCCCGCCCGTCATCCAGGGAGTCATCCGTGTCGCCCAACGCCCCTCCGCGGAACCTGCCGGCGGTCCGGCAGCGGGCAGCGCGTCCCACCATGCGTGACGTGGCGACCCTCGCTGGGGTCAGCTTCAAGACCGTGGCGCGCGTGGTGCATGGCGAGCAATGGGTCCGGCCTGCGACCGCAGCGCGGGTGCATGACGCCATCCGGCAGCTGGGGTATCAGCCGAACGAGATCGCCTCCAGCCTCAAGCGCGGGGTCAGCCGCGACACCATCGGGCTGGTCATCGCGGACGTCGCGAACCCGTTCTTCTCGACCATCGCTCGAGCGGTCGAGGATGTGGTCCGGGACCGGCGCCTGATGGTCATCACGGCGAGCATCGACGAGGACCGCGAGCGCGAGCGGGCCGTGGTCCAGGCGCTCGTGAAGCAGCGGGTGACCGGGCTGCTGATGGTGCCCGTGGGCAGGGATCACCGATACCTGTCGCGCGAGCGCCGCATGGGCATGCCCGTGGTGTTCATCGACCGACCGCCCGGTCACATCCGGGCGGATGTGGTCCTCGTGGACAACGTCGGCGGTGCTCGCAGCGCGGTCGAGCACCTCATCGCCCATGGCCATCGCCGGATCGCGATCGTGGGTGATCGCCTCGCGGTGTACACGATGCAGGAGCGCTATGCCGGCTACGAGGCGGCCCATGCCCATGCGCGGATCCCCGTGGATCCCGCGCTCGCGCGGTTCGACTGCCACTCCTCCGCGGATGCGGAGGCCACGGTGACGCAGCTCCTGGACCTGCCGTCGCCACCGACGGCGGTCTTCGGGACCAACAACCGGATGACCATCGGTGCCGCCCTCGCGCTGTCACGCCGCCGACGTCGGGTGGCCCTCGTCGGCTTCGATGACTTCGAGCTGGCGACGGCCCTCGAGCCCGCGGTGACCGTGGTGGCCGTGGACACCAACGCGCTGGGCAGGCACGCGGCAGAGACGCTGCTGCGACGCCTCGACGGCTGGAAGGGGCCCGCGGAGCGGGTCGTCCTCCCGACACGGCTCATCGTCCGGGGCTCGGGTGAGGCCAGACCCGGACCATCCTAAATCCACGCCCCCCCGAGGAGATGCACGTGGCATACATCCCTGCGCCGACCCGATACCAGGCCATGCCCTACCGAAGGACCGGAAGGAGCGGTCTCGAGCTGCCGGCCCTTTCGCTCGGCCTGTGGCAGAACTTCGGGGAGACCACGCCCGTGGACCGCCAGCGTGCGGTCGTGTTGCGCGCATTCGACATGGGCATCACCCACTTCGACCTGGCCAACAACTACGGGCCGCCGCCCGGGGCCGCGGAGACCAGCTTCGGGCGCATCCTGGCCGCGGACCTGCGCGCCCATCGGAACGAGCTGATCGTCTCGTCCAAGGCCGGCTACGAGATGTGGCCCGGACCGTACGGCGACCGTGGCTCTCGGAAGTACCTCCTGGCCAGCCTCGACGACAGCCTCCATCGACTGGGCCTCGAGTACGTCGACATCTTCTACTCGCACCGTGTCGATCCGGACACCCCCATCGAGGAGACGATGGGGGCGCTCGCGAGCGCCGTCCAGCAGGGCAAGGCGCTCTACGTGGGGGTCTCCTCCTACTCGGCCGAGCGGACCCTGGAGGCCGCGCGCGTGCTGCGCTCGATGGGTGTCCCGCTGCTCATCGCCCAGCCGTCGTATTCGATGCTCAATCGGTGGATCGAGGCAGGCCTGCTCGAAGCCCTGGACGAGGTCGGCGCCGGTTGCATCGTGTTCTCGCCGCTGGCCCAGGGGCTCCTGACGTCCAAGTACCTGGCCGGGGTCCCCCAAGGCTCGCGTGCAGCCGGCGGCGGCTCGTTCGCGACGTCCCTGCTGACCCCGGAGGTCCTCGAGCGGGTCCGCGGGCTCGCCGCCATCGCCGAGTCGCGTGGTCAGACCCTCGCGCAGATGGCACTGGCGTGGACCCTTCGCGACGCGCGCGTCACGTCCGCGCTGGCGGGTGCCGCGAGCGTGGACCAGCTGGAGGAGAACGTGGCGGCACTCGACGGCCTTCGGTTCTCGGTGGACGAGCTCAGCGAGATCGACCGGTTCGCGCAGGAGAGCGGCATCAACCTCTGGGCAGCGTCGAGCGACGCCTGAGTCATCCGACCAGGAGCGTCGGGTCTACGGTCCCGCGTAGAGCTCGTCGAACGGCATCGGCGCCTCCTCGCCCACGACCATGCCCGCGACGGCACCCGTGGGGATGGCGTGCTCGGCCATGCGCCGGATGGCGATGTCATCGCCCACGTCGTGGCCGGCCTCCTCGGACAGCAGCCACTTGACCTCGAGGTAGTCGCAGTACGCCTGGACCGGGTCGATGTCATTGCCGAGGGCCGCCCGCAGGCGCTCCACCACGGGCTCGTGGACATCGATGAGCCAGCGACGAGCCGCCCGATGGAGCTGCTCGTGCGACTGCTGGGCCTGGCTCGCGGCCCCCGGTCCGTGGCCGGGTGACCCCTGCCCCACGGTCGGGCGCTGGATGTCCGCCTCGGCCGCGAACCCCGCCCACGCAGCGAGGTCGTTGAGCAGCACCGTCGCCTGACCCTCTCCCACCTCGAGGCCCGTCAGCTCCTGGAGCCGCGCCGCATGGAAGCGACGTGACCCGACGGCCACGCGCAGGCGAGCCTGATCGCCCCGCTCGCCCGGCTCGACGATGACCTCCTCGACCACGAAGCCGAGTGCGTTGAGGCGCCGGATGCGGGCCTCGACGCGGTACCGCTCGTTGGGCCCGATGATCTCGGCCTCGTAGAGCTCGGTCCACAGCCGCTCATAGCGGTCGCGCAGGCTGAGCGCGGCCGCCAGCTCCTCGTCGGCGTCATCGAGCGGCTTGCCCGCCGTCGCGGCGATGTCCAGCAGGTCGCCCGCCACGTTCTCGACCGCGATGTCGATGTCCATGCGCCGCTGCCCCTCGGACAGGGCCGCATGGATCTCACTCGTCTCCGCGTCCACGAGATAGGCCTGGAGCGCCTGTCCGTCGCGCATGAGCAGCGTGTTGGCGAGCGAGCAGTCCCCCCAGTACACGCCATCGCGGTGCAGCTCCACCAGCAACCGGCTCATGGCGTCGAGGAAACGCTCCCGGTACTCCCCAGCGGACTCCGGCAGGCGTCGGAACAGCCGTCGCAGCTGGAGGGAACGCGCGAGATAGCGGGTGACGATGACCGCCGCGTCGTCGTCGGGACGCTCGACGAGCCCCACCGGCCGGACGGCGGGCGTGCCCCGGTCCTCCAGCTCACGCATGATCTCGTACTCGCGGCGGCCGGGACGCATCGGCAGCTCCTTGAGCGCCAGCAGCTCGGATGCGCCCGCGATGAACCGCACCACGTGGCGGCTCTCGCCGACGGGCAGCTCCACGAACCGCGCCGCGTCCGCCGGCCAGTCCTCCAGCGGTGTCTCCCAGGGCAGCCCCAGCAACGCCGACACGTCGCCCCGGAAGCGCATCAGGATGCGGGGCGGCATGTCCTCATCCGGACCGGGGGTCGATGGGGCGCCAGCCACCGGGTCCGCGTCGGCTGCCACGGTGCTGGTCCCGGTCCCTAGCGGTCGAACGGGCCGAGCGTGGGCAGGCCCTCGACGTACACCGTTCGTGTCTGCGTGAAGAACTCGGCTGCGCTGCGGCCCTGCTCCCGGGACCATGACGACGAGCCGCGCATCCCACCGAACGGCACGTGCGGCTCGGCACCAGCCGTCTCGCCGTTGACATGGACGAGCCCGACACGCGCTGTGGCGATGAATGCCTCCGCTGTGGCGAGGTCGCGTGTGAAGATGGAGCCCGACAGGCCGTAGGCGACGTCGTTGTGGATGCGCAGCGCCTCGTCGAGGTCGGCTGCCTCGAGGAACGCCACCACCGGGCCGAACACCTCGTCCTGGGCGATTGGCATCGAGGGCGTCGCCCCGTCCAGCACCAGCGCCGGGTGGAACGTGGCGATGTCGGGCACCGATGCCCTGGCGACCACGCGGGCGCCAGCGGCCTCCGCGTCGGCGACCATGCCCGCCACGCGCTCGCGCGCGGCGGCGTCCACGAGCGGTCCGAGGGTGGTCGATGGGTCGAGCGGGTCGCCGGCCTTGAGCGACTTGACGCGCTCGCTCACCGCGTCGCGGATCTGGTCGGTGACGCCGCCGTAGGTGATGACGCGAGCCGTCGCCGTGCATTTCTGGCCCGCCGACGCCATGGCGCCCCGGACGATCATGTCGGCCGCCCGCGGCACGTCCGCGTCGGGTGCCACGATGACCGCGTTCTTGCCACCCATCTCGAGCTGGACCTTGGCGTGGGAACCCATGGCGGTGGCCTGGAGCTGCCGGCCGACGGCCTCGGATCCCGTGAAGGTGACCGCATCCGCCGCTCCGGTGGCGACCCATTCGCGCTCCACCGCCGCGCCGTCCGCGAACACCATGTCGACCACGCCGGGCGGCAGCCCTCCATCCACCAGCGCGGTCACGAGATGGTTGCCGGTGAGCGGCGTGAGGCTCGCGGGCTTGAACAGGACGGTGTTGCCGTAGGCCAGCGCGGGCGCGATCTTCCAGGCGGGGATGGCGATGGGGAAGTTCCAGGGCGTGATGATCGCGACGACGCCCACCGGGATGCGCTGGGTGTACAGCCGCGTACCGGGTGTCGCCGAGGCGTACAGCTCGCCCACGGGCTCGCTCGCCTGGCCCGCGAAGTAGCGCAGGATGGCCGCCGCGCGACGTGTCTCACCGACCCCTTCGACGAGGGTCTTGCCCTCTTCCCGTGTGAGGTCACGACCGATGGACTCGGCACGCTCCGACAGCAGCGCCGCAGCCCGGAACAGGATCTCCCCACGCACGGGCGCCGGGGTCGCGGCCCAGGACGGGAGGGCAGCACGCGCGGCCGCGGCGGCAGCCTGCAGGTGCTCGGTCGTGGCGGGCGAGACGTAGGCCACGACCTCATGGATGCGATACGGGTCGCGGTCCTCGCGCCCGGGCAGCTGGGCGACCCATTCGTCGCCGATGCGATGGGCCAGGAGCGATGCGGTCACGCAGGGATGGTAGCGCCCGGTCGCCCGGTGACCGCCCGCACCGCCTTCCATGGGGCGGAACGGTGCGGTCGACCGTGGTCCGCGGGGGTCCCGGACGGTCCATCCCAGTAGCCCGGATGGGCCCCGGTCCCTATACCTCAGTACCCCAGTAGGGGACGCGGATCAGGAGGCCCAGGGATGTCCATCAAGCTCCTCCGTCGAGCCAGCCTCACGATGGCTGCGCTCGCGGTGTCACTCGCGGTGGCCGCGCCGGTGAGCGCCGCGCCGGGCAACAACGGGACCGTCAAGATCGACGGCCTCGATTTCAGTGACCATCCCAACAACGAGCCGCACGTCGGCTGCATGTTCGAGGTGGAGTTCTTCGGCTTCGATAGCGGCGTGACCGCCGATGTGATCTTCGAGGCCCACGCGCCATCGGGCAGCGTTGATGTGGTGATCGATGACGATGTGTCCCTAGGTCCTGACGGCAAGGCGTCCGTGCCGTACTCCCGGGATGTCACGGGTCTCACCGA
>JBEVIK010000092.1:0-3209 GCA_040510715.1 Candidatus Limnocylindrales bacterium | reverse complement strand
TCGAGGGGGATGGTGCCGTCGGAGGAGCGCTCGGTGAGCCGCCACAGCAACCCGTACAGCTCGCGGGCCGTGGACCCGAGGGCAAGGCCGGGCGGGCGGTAGAAGCGCAGCGTGCGCGGCCCTCCGCCGCTCCAGTCCGCCTCGAGCAGGACATCGGCCGCGTCGGTGCGTGCCTGCTCCACCGCCTCGTCCGTGAGCGCCAGCGCATCCTCCGCGTCGAGCATCACGAGGGGTGCCCGTCGCGGCTCGGCCAGCAGCCGCTCGACCCGCGCGAGGTCGGCGCCCAGCCGGTCGGCGAGCATCGCCGGGCCGACCTCGAACCGGTCGAGGATGCGGGTCATGGGCGACGTGCCACCCTCGACGGCCTTCCGGGCGATACCTGCCTCGGCGGGCGTCGTGAAGTGCGCCTGCTGCCGCCAGAACCGGAGGGGCAGCCGGACGCTGCGTGGTGCGAGCTCGTCCCGGATCGCGCGCAGCCGCGCGTCCGCGAGCGCCACCGCCGCGTCGAGATCGGGCAGCGGGCGCACCACGGAAGCGGTCACCCGATCACTGGCCGTCGTCGAGGTAGCCGATGACGGTCCCCACGGGGACCTCCTGTCCCGGGGCGAGGGTCTGCTCCACGAGCGTGCCGCTCGCGAGCGCCTCCATCTCCACGGTGGACTTCTCGGTCTCGATCTCGGCCAGGACATCCCCGCGCGCGACGGTGTCACCCACCTGCTTGGTCCATGCCGCGATGGTGCCGGTCTCCATGTCGTAGCCCATGCGGGGCATCTCGATGGGGATGCGTGCCATGAATAGCCTCCGTGCGATCGATCGAGGCCGCATCGAGCGACCAGCAGCTGCGACCCGACCGATGATAGCGGGGAGCCGGGCCTTGGGACGCCGGATTGACAATCGATTGTCCGACCGAACATGCTCTGACCTGCCGGTCCGAGGAGCGCGGTCGCACGAGGCCCGATCCATGTCCCTCGCGCCGGGCGATGCCAGGGAGGGCAGGGTGGGACCCATCGTCCCGATCGAGCGGCTGGAGCAGATCGCTGCGGGCATCGACCACGCCGAGGGCATCTGTCTCGCGCCGGACGGCACGTGCTACGTGAGCGGCGAGCTGGGCCAGATCTATCGGATCGCCGAGGATGGCACGGCCCACGAGGTGGCCACGACCGGCGGCTGGACGCTCGGCCTGGCAGCGGACGGCGAGGGCCGCATCTACGCCTGCGATCCGAGACGCGGCGCCGTGATGCGCTGGACCCCCGGTCGCGGCGATCCCGTCCCCTGGACCACCGGCGCGCCCGGGGTGCCGTTCGTGACCCCGAACTGGGGTGCCTTCGCGGCCGATGGCAGCTTCTACGTCACGGACTCGGGCCACTGGAAGGCGCGCGACGGCTCGGTGCTCGTCGTCCGACCAGGGGCCGGGCCGGCGACCGCGCGCACGAGCGTCTGGACGACCGAGGCGCGCGACTTCCCCAACGGTCTTGCGATCCACCCCGAGGGGCACGAGGTGTGGGTGCTCGAGAGCACCCCCGGCCGGCTGGTCGCGCTGGCCATCGGCCCCGATGGCGCGGCGGGCGAGCGCCGGGTCCTCGCCGACCTGCCGGATGCCGTCCCGGACGGCATCGCCTTCGCCACGGACGGCTCGGTGGTCATCGCGTGCTATCGCCCGGACGTGGTCTATCGCTGGCGGGAGGACCTGGGGCTCCAGGTGCTGGCGCACGATCCCGAGGGAACAGCGCTCGCGGCACCGACCAACGTCGTGTTCGGTGGGCCCGAGCGGGATGTGATCCTGGTACCCAACATCGGCCGCTGGCACGTGACACGCTTCCGGGTGGAGGGCCTCGTCGGCGTCCCGCTGGCGTATCCCACGCAGGACCTGATCGGAGACTGAGATGGGGGAGTTCGAGGGCCGGTCCGTGCTCGTGACCGGCGGCGCCCTGGGTATCGGCCAGGGCATCGTGCGCGCGTTCGCGCGGGAAGGCGCGATGGTGGCCGTCGCGGACCTCGACCGGAGCGCGGCGGAGCTGCTCGCGACCGAGCTGACGGACGGCGGAGGGCGGGTCATCGCCACGATCGGTGACGTCTCGTCCGTGGACGACGCGGAACGGATGGTTGCTGAGACCGTCGCCGCATTCGGTCGCCTCGACGTGCTGGTCAACAACGCGGGGATCCAGCCCACCGACTGGTACTTCGACCTCGAGCACACGCCGGTCGAGGCGTGGGACCGCATCCTCGACGTCAACCTCAAGGGCCAGTTCCTCATGGCGAAGTACGCATTGCCCCACATCCGCGAGCAGGGACCCGGTGGCAGCGTCATCAACATGGCCAGCGTCCAGGGGCTGCAGTCGATGCCCGGCGTCCCGGCCTACGCCGCCAGCAAGGGTGGCAGCCTGTCGCTCACCCGGAACATGGCGCTCGACTACGCGCCGCTGGGCATCCGGGTCAACGCCATCTGCCCCGGCACCATCGACTCCGAGCTGGTGCGGGACCTGGCCCGTGCCCAGGGCGGCGACCTTGAAGCGAACCTGGCGGGCTTCGGTGCGTTCCATCCACTCGGCCGCCTCGGGGTGCCGGAGGATATCGCGCAGGCCGCGCTGTACCTCGCGAGCCCCCGGTCGAGCTTCGTGACCGGGACGGCGCTGGTCGTGGATGGCGGCTTCATGGCACAGGGAGCGTGGGCGAGCAGTCCCGGGGCCTCGCCGTCCGGGCACGACGGATGAGCGACGCGGTCATCACGTCCGTGGACGTGATGACGATCCAGGCACAGCTCCCGGCACCGGTCATCTTCGGGGAATGGATCATGCGGACCCGCGAGTTCGCGCTCGTCCGCGTGCGCACGGACCGGGGCGTCGATGGCCTGATGTACACCCTTACCCGCGACGGCGCTGTGGCGGAGCAGGTCCGAAAGACCATCGCCGCCCTGTACGTCGGGACCGCCATCGGCGATCGCGAGCGCACGTTCACCATCGCGTGGCGACGGAGCCTCGCGTCGCACGCGGCCGGCCTCGGGCTGCGAGCGCTGTCCATCGTGGATCTCGCGTGCTGGGACGCGGCGGCCCGGCTCCGGGACATGTCCATCGCGGCATTGCTCGGGGGCCGCAACGAGGCGATGCCCGCGACCGCCATCATCGGCTACCCACCCGGCACCATGGGCCCCGAGGAGACAGGTGCCCAGACCGCGGAGCTGTACGCGGCGGGCTGGCGACGCTTCAAGGCAC
>JBEVIK010000091.1:0-5529 GCA_040510715.1 Candidatus Limnocylindrales bacterium | reverse complement strand
AGATAGCCCATCAGGGGCGCCCCTTGTCGGCCGGGTAGCTCATCGCTCGCGCGCGACCTCGAACTCGCGACGGCCCTGGAGTGACCGCACCAGGGTGACCTCGTCGGCGTACTCGAGGTCACCGCCCACGGGGATGCCACGCGCGATTCGGGTGACGCTGCCCACGTGGCCCGCCAGCCGCTCATTGAGGTACATCGCGGTCGCCTCGCCCTCGAGCGTGGGGTTGGTGGCGAGGACCACCTCCGCGTACGGCTCGCCCTCGGCCTCCCTCTCGGCCACCCGGGCCAGGAGCTCGCGGATGCGCAGCCGGTCGGGGCCTACCCCGTCCATCGGC
This sequence comes from Candidatus Limnocylindrales bacterium, assembly GCA_040510715.1. Classification (GTDB taxonomy): domain Bacteria; phylum Chloroflexota; class Limnocylindria; order Limnocylindrales; family CSP1-4; genus JAFMJV01. The sequence continues at coordinate 5,195 of JBEVIK010000091.1, read as the reverse complement.
GAGATGGCGCCCTGGAGCACGTGGTACCGCCCGCGATACGCGCCGGACCGCTCGAGCGCGAGCACATCCAGCGGCTCCTCCACGACGCACAGGCGCGCGTCGTCACGGGACGCATCGAGACAGATGGGGCAGCGGGGTCCGGTGCTGATGTTGAAGCACAGGTCGCACGAGACCACCTCGTCACGGACCGCGACGAGCGCTGCCGCCAGCGTGCGCGCCTCGGCATCCGAGGTACGCAGCAGGTGGTAGGTCAGCCGCTGGGCGGTCCGCGGCCCGATGCCGGGCAGGCGCGAGAGGGCCTCGATGAGCCGGGCGACCGGCTCGACGACCTGGGTCACCGACCGGAGGATGCGCGCGCGGGCGCGGCAAGGATCACAGGCCGGGGATGCGCAGGCCGCCGGTCACCTGGCCGACCTTCTGCTCCGCGACGGCCTTGGCCTGGTCGAGCGCGTCGCGCACGGCGGCGAGCACGAGATCCTGGAGCATCTCGACATCCTCGGGATCGACCACGCCCGGGTCGATGGTGATCGACTCCAGCTCCTGCTTGCCGGTGGCGACAGCCTTGACGGCGCCGCCGCCGGCCGATCCCTCGATGCGCAGCTCCTGGAGCTCGGCATCGACGCGGGCCATGCCCGCCTGCATCTGCTGCGCCATCTTGGCGAGGTTGCCGAAGCCCATGGTCCCTCCTACCCGATCTCGTCGATGTCCGCGATGTCGCCCCCGAACACGCGACGTGCCTGGGCGACGAGGTCGATGCCGTCATCCGTGGCGCCCTGCCCGTCGGCGAGCTCGATGTTGGCCACGACGCAGCGTACCGCGACAGGCCGGCCGAGGACGTGGGCAAGGCCGTCCTCGAGATACGTCCGGCGCTGCTCGGCCTTCTCGCGCAGGAACGGCTGGTCCTCGGGGAACCCCAGGATGACGAACCCATCCCGGACCTCGACGGGCCGGCAGTTCTCGACCAGCGGCTTGTTGGCGGGGTTGCGGCCGATCCAGGCCACGATCTCGGGCCATCGGCTGCGCAGGTCATCGAGCAGGTCGGACCCGGCGGCGGCAGGGGCCGGAGCGGGATCGGCAGATGCGACCGGGACCGTGGCAGATACCGGCTCGGGGGCTGCGGCCTTCGCTGGCGCCGCGCCCGGCTCGTGGGTGGGGGCCGCCAGTGGCCCGGCGACGGGCGTCGGGGCGACGACCGGCTCGGGGGCGGCGACGACGGGCGTCGGGGCGACGACCGGCTCCGGGGCGGCGGCAGACCGTGCGGGCCGCTCCGGTGCGTTCGATGGTCGAGCGGCCGTCGTCGGTCGTTCCGCGACGGGCGGAGGCGCCGGTGACGGCGACGTGGTCGCCGCAGGTGCCGGAGATGCGGCGGCGCCCAGGAGCGCAAGCTCGAGCTGCCAGCGATAGCCACCCAGGCCGCTCCGGCTGGCGTCGATGCCGGTGAGCCGTCGGGCCGCGGCCGACAGTCGGGCCACGTCAGCCGGGCCTTCCTGGCCGAGGGCCGTGACCAGCCGCTCGCGAAGTCGGGACACCACCTGGTCCGAGAACGAGACGAGGTCCCGTCCCTCCCCTTCCAGCGCGTCCAGCACCGCGATGCCCGCGAGGGCGTCCCCGGATGCCAGCGCGTCGATGAACCCGTCCACCGATGCCTCCTGTGCGAGCCCCAGGAGGTCCTCCACGAGGCCGGCATCGACGACCTCGTCGGAGGTCGCCAGCACCTGGTCCAGCAGCGACTCGGCATCCCGCATGCCGCCGCCCGCGAGGCGCGCGATGAGGTCGATGGCGTCGGGGGATGCGGTGCGGCCCTCCGCCTCGAGGATGCGCCGCAGCTTGCCCCGGATCTCGTCCTGCGACAGCGGCCGGAAGGTGAACCGCTGGAGCCGGCTGACCACGGCGGGCCGGATCTGGCTGGGGTCGGTGGTGCAGAACACGAACAGGACGCCCTCGGGTGGCTCCTCGAGCGTCTTGAGCAGGACGTCCCAGCCCTCCTTGATGCGCTGGACCTCGTCGATGATGAACACCTTGCGCCGAAGGTCGGCCGCCGTGGTGTAGACGCGGGGCACCAGCTCGCGCATGTCGTCCACGCGGTTGTTGGATGCCGCGTCCAGCTCGATGACGTCGAGCGCACGACCCTCGCGGATCGAGACGCAGTTCGTGCAGGCGTCACATGGCTCGCCGTCCCGCAGGTCGGTGCAGTTGACGGCCTTGGCGAGGATGCGCGCGGTCGAGGTCTTGCCGGTGCCGCGTGGCCCGACGAACAGCAGGCCATGCCCCAGGCGCCCCAGGCGCACCGCGTTGCGGAGGGTCTCCACGACGGCCCGCTGGCCGACCATCTGGCCGAACGTCTGGGCGCGGAACCGTCGGTAGATCGCCTGGTGCGACGTGGTCGGGATCGGTTCGCTGCTCGGCTGGTCGGACATCACCATCTCGGCTCAGGGTACGTCGATCGCCCCTCCGGCGAGCCGGTCGCGACGGTCACCGCACGGGGAGCTCGCCGGCGGGCAGGATCACGCAGTCGGGCAGCTGGCGCAGGATGGCCTCGGGGCCACCCGGCGCGTACACGGCGAGGAGACGCATCGGCTCCCAGGACGTGTTCTCCGTCGCGTGATAGACGCCCTCGGGGATGTAGGCGACGTCGCCAGCGCGTACGTGCCGGTACGTCGGGACTCCCCGGTCGTCCTCCACCATCTGCTCGCCCTCCCCGGAGATGTAGTAGAGGATCTCCTCCGAGCCCGGGTGGTTGTGACGGCTGTGCCCCTTGCCGGGGTGGAGGATGACCACCCCTGCCGCGGCGCCCGAGCCGGTCACCCGGACCTCCGAGAGCCACTTGATGGTGCCCCAGTCGAACACCATGGTCTCGACGTCGGCGGGTGTCACGAAGCGCTTGGCACCGGTCGCTGGCTCGGACATGCTGCCTCCTGGTCGCGCGCGGGTGCCCTGACGGTGCGCCGGCATCGTATCGTGGGCCCCGATGCCGACCATCGTCCTCCTGGGCACGCTCGACACCAAGGGCGCCGAGTACGAGTTCGTGCGACGACGCCTGGTCGGACAGGGCTGCGACGTGATCATGGTCGATGCGGGGGTCATGGGCCAGGACCGCGTGCCGGTGGACATCGGACCCGACGAGGTCGCCCGTGCCGCCGATGAGGACCGTGGTGCGCTGGCGGCGAACGGCGACCGTGGGACCGCGGTCGCCACGATGGCCCGGGGCGCGGTCCGCGTCATCACGGGGCTCCACGCCGCGGGCAGGCTCGATGGCATCCTCGCCCTGGGCGGCGGCGGGGGCGCATCGATCGCGGCGCCCGCGATGCAGGCCCTCCCCGTCGGGCTGCCCAAGCTCCTGGTGTCGACCATGGCGGCCGGCGACACCCGCCCCTTCGTGGGCGGTGCCGACATCGCGATGCTCTATCCGGTCGTGGACATCGCGGGCATCAACCGCGTCTCGAAGCGGATCCTCGCCAACGCGGCCGACGCCGTCGCGGGCATGGCGGGCGGCGCGAGCCGGATGCCGGACGACGAGGACGACCGACCGCTGGTGGCCGCCACGATGTTCGGGGTCACGACGCCCTGCGTGACCGCTGCCCGCGAGCGCCTCGAGGACCTGGGGTACGAGGTGCTGGTGTTCCACGCGACCGGGACCGGTGGCCGGTCGATGGAGACGCTCGTCCGCTCAGGCGCCATCACCGGCGTCCTCGACGCGACCACCACCGAGCTCGCGGACGACCTCGTCGGGGGCGTGATGTCCGCCGGGCCCGAGCGGCTCGAGGCCGCCGGCGCCCGGGCCATCCCGCAAGTGGTCTCGGTAGGTGCGCTGGACATGGTCAACTTCGGGCCGCCCGAGACCGTGCCCGAACGCTTCCGGTCGCGCACCATCCACGTGCACAACCCGATGGTCACCCTGATGCGAACCACGCCGGAGGAGAACGAGATCCTGGGACGGACACTCGCCCGCAAGCTCAACGCCGCACGTGGTCCGGTGGCCGTGTTCCTGCCGCTGGGTGGCGTCTCGGCGCTGGATGTGCCGGGCAAGCCGTTCCACGACCCGCGTGCCGACCGGGCCCTGTACGAGTCCCTGGCCGCAGCGCTCGATCCGGCGGTCGAGCTGGTGGAGCTGGCGACGGACATCAACGACCCGTCGTTCGGACGCGCCATGGCGGACCGCCTGCACCAGCTGGTCGGGCCCGGCGCGGTCGTCGCATGACGGGCGACGAGGCCCGGCAGCGGCTCCGCGCGGCGGTGACGTCCGGCCAGCTCATCGTGGGAGCCGGTGCCGGGACGGGCCTCTCCGCCGTCTGCGCCGAGGAGGGCGGCGCCGACCTCATCGTCATCTACAACTCCGGGCGGTTCCGGATGGCGGGACGGGGCTCGCTGGCGGGCCTGATGCCCTTCGGGGACGCCAACGCGATCGTGGTGGACATGGCGCGGGAGGTGCTGCCGGTGGTCCGGCGGACGCCCGTGATCGCGGGTGTGTGCGGGACCGACCCGTTCCGGAGCATGCCCCGCTTCCTCGCGGAGCTCCGTGACCTCGGGTTCGCCGGGATCCAGAACTTCCCGACGGTGGCGCTCTATGACGGCATGTTCCGCCAGGGCCTCGAGGAGACGGGGATGGGCTTCGAGCTCGAGGTGGCCATGGTCCGGGCGGCGCGGGACCTGGGGCTCCTGACCGTGGTGTACTGCGTGACCGAGGACGAGGCACGCTCGATGGCCGGGGTGCCGGCCGACATCGTCGTCGCACACGTGGGCCTGACCACCAAGGGCCGCATCGGAGCGCGTTCGGGGATGACGCTCGATGAGGCAGCGGAGCGCGTCCAGGCGATCCGCGATGCGGTCGCCGAGGTGGATGCCACGATCCCGGTGCTGTGCCACGGTGGCCCGATCGCAGAGGTCGGCGATGTGCGGTACGTGCTCGATCGGACCACCGGCGTGGCGGGCTTCCTGGGCGCCTCGAGCATGGAGCGGCTCCCGACCGAGGTCGCCATCACCGCGACGGTGCGCGGGTTCAAGGAGCTGCGCCCCCGGCCCGGCGCCGATCGACACGGAGGCGGCGAGCGCACCGGGAGGTGATTGCCGTGCACCCTCTGTCGACCGAGACGCCCGTGGGCCCATCCGGAGCGTTCGGCTCGGACCAGGCCGGTCCGCGGCACCCGGCGAGCAGCGCTTAACGCTGCTTCCTTCCGGACCTGACGTGGTTCACGCGT
>JBEVIK010000090.1:0-3868 GCA_040510715.1 Candidatus Limnocylindrales bacterium | reverse complement strand
CGACGACCAGAACGATGTTGTTGGTGAGCAGGGCGGTACCCGCGAGCATCCCCGCCACCGCCATGAGCAACAGGTAGGCCCAGGTCAGGCGGGCGTCATCGTGGGCTCGTTGCGCGACCTCTTCCCAGACGATCGCATCGACCTGACCCGCGTCGTCCTCGACCGCCTCGTCCTCGACCCAGTCGATCTGCGTGAGCGCGATCGCGCCGGGCGCCGTGAGACCGAGGCGCCGCAGCCGAGCCACCAGCGGGGTGACGTCCTCGCGTGCGACCTCGCACGTGATGAGATCCCCGGACCCATCGACGAGCTCGCCTCGATGGACCCGAAGCGCGATTGCCGTGACCTCGCTCCCGAGCACGGCGACCACCTGGTCCGTCTGGTCCCCGCGCGCGATGATCCGGATCTGGTGCACGCCATCCCCTTGCGGCCACTCGAGCCATAGGTATAGCGCACCGTGTGGTGGTCCGCGGACCGTTGCCGCCCCGGATGGGCCCGCATGTGGGCGCGCTCCTCGTGCTCGCGGGTCGCACCAGAGAGTGGGGCGACCGTCGGGGTCGGATGGTGGCTGGGTCTCCGCTGATCCAGGATGGGGCTCACGCTGCGTCGGGGACACAGACGGGTGTCGCGTCGCTGACGACGGCCGAGCTGCGGCTGCTGGCCTATCTGCCCAGCCACCTGTCGTTCCGGGAGATCGCGGACCAGCTGTTCGTGTCCATCGACACCGTGAGGTCGCAGGCGATCTCGATCTACTCCAGGCTGGGCGTGTCATCACGGGGCGGCGCCATCGAGGCGGCGGTCGCCGCGGGGCTCCTCGACGCGTCGGCGACCCGGTTCCCCTCGGCTGCGCCGGAGCTCGACCGGCCATGGTGGGTGCCGGCGCCGTCCGGGCTGACCGCACGGCGGGCGGGCCCTCCGACGCGCTACCGTAAGCGCATGACACGACGCCACCCCGCGGCCTAGGGCACGCGCGATGAGCCCTGTCATCGGCCTGATGTTGCCGTTCGTCGCGGGGGTGGCGCTCAGCCCCATCCCCATCGCTGCCGTCATCCTGATGGTGCTGTCGCTCCACCCGGGCATCGGCGGCCGGGTCTTCGTCATCGGCTGGGCGCTCGGCCTGCTCCTCGCGGTGGTCGTGCTGTCGCTGGTCATCGGACTGCTGGGCCTGGCCTCGGAGGGCCGCAGTGGCCCGGCCCGGATCGTCCTGGGTGCGCTGTCACTGGTGTTCGCGCTCGAGCGCGCGACCGCAGGGCGGGGCGCTGGCTATGACCCCGACGCACCCGCCTGGGTCGCCGGCCTGGACCGGCTCCCGGCCGACCGGGCGTTCGCGATGGGCGTCGTCCAGGCCGCGCTCGACCCCCGGAAGATGCTCCTCATCGCCGCGGTCGCGATGGTGTTCACCGCTGCACACCTCGCGCCCGTGGAATCGGTCATCTCGGCGCTCCTGTTCTGTGTCATCGGCAGCCTCGGGGTCGCGGCGCCCCTGCTCGTGTCGCGCAGGGCGGGATCCGCGGGCCGCGCACGGCTCGAGGCGGCGCGGACCCGCCTCGTGGAGGACAACACGACCATCCAGGCGGTCACGCTGCTGATCCTCGGCGCGCTGCTCGTCGGGCAGGGCCTCGCGGGGCTATGAGCAGCGCGTGAGCGTCCCATCCGCGGCGCCCACGCCCACGCCCACCCCCGCACCCACGACCCCTCCCTTGCCTCTCCCACCGACCTCCCCCCAGACCGACCAGCTGGTCGGCTGGCTGTCCGGCAACTGGGTGGTCATCCTGGTCGTGGCGGTCGGCGTGTTCCTGATCTGGCGTTTCGCGCGGCCCTTCATCCATCGCGGGGTCATCAGCCTGCTGGACGCCCAGGAGCGTGCGATGCCGACGGGGTCGCCGCCGGAGGAGCTCGCGAAACGGGCAGCCACGCTCGAGGATCTCGCCAACCGGCTCATCCGGTTGTTCCTGGTGCTGGCGCTCGTGTTCATGGTGTTCGGGATCTTCAACCTGTGGTCGGTGATCGCCGGCCTGGGTCTGTTCCTGGCCGCGCTCACGCTGGCGGGCCAGAGCGTCATCCTCGACTACATCATGGGCCTGCTGATCATCACGGAGGGCCAGTACTTCAAGGGCGACACCATCTCCATCGGCGGCATCGAGGGCGAGGTCGAGGAGGTGGGCCTGCGCCGGACGGTGCTGCGTGACACGCAGGGCACGGTCCACTCCATCTCCAACGGCACAGTCCGGGTGTCCTCGAACCTGACGCGCATCTACGCCGTCGCGATGGTGGACATCGAGGGCGTCAGGAACCGCGACGTGGAGGCGGTCATCGCGATCATGGACCGGGTGGGCAAGGAGATGGCCGCCGACCCTGCCTGGGCCGACCTCATCGTGGAGGTACCCCGCTACCGCTCGACGCCGGCGTTCACGGACCTGGGGGTCACGCTCCGGATGTCCACCAAGGTCCGGCCCTCGGGTCGCTGGTCGGTCCCCGCCGAGCTGCGTCGCCAGATGGCGCTCGCGTTCACGAGCGCCGGCATCCGGCTCAACCGCCGGACGGCCGCGACCAACGAGCCGAGGCCCTCGGCCGACGACGCGTCGGGGACCGGCTCGGCCCCGCCGGCCTGAGCGCCGCGTGTGGGGTAGGGTCATCGGGTGAGCCGGGACAGCGAGGACCTCAATCGCCGCCTGCTGCGCGCGCGCGATGCGATGGATCGCGCGTACGCCGAGCCGCTCGACATCCCTGCCGTGGCGGCCGTCGCCCACGTGTCAGAGGCCCACTTCATCCGCAGCTTCCGCGCCGTGTTCGGCGAGACGCCCCATCGGTATCTCCAGCGCCGGCGCGTGGAGCGCTCCATGTTCCTGCTGCGGGAGACGGACCGCAGCATCACCGACGTGTGCCTTGATGTCGGCTTCACGAGCCTGGGCACGTTCAGCCGCACCTTCCGCGACATCGTGGGTGCGACACCGACCGCGTATCGCGAGTCGAACCCGCCGCTCATGGCGCCCAACTGCTCCCAGATGGCGGCGACCCGCCCCCGGGATGCGGTCACGGTGCTCCAGCAGCGTGTCGTGGCGGCGGATCCGGTGTCGCGATCGAGCAGTTCCGGAGAAGCCAAGGCGGCCGTGGCTCCCTAGCATGGCGGTCATCCAGAGGACGCACTGCCAGGAGGAGATCAGCATGATCACGGGACTGAACGTCGCATCCATCTACGTCCTGGACAAGGACGAAGCCCTCGACTTCTACGTCAACAAGCTGGGGCTCGAGAAGGGCTCGGACGTGCGCCAGGGCGACTACCGGTGGCTGACCGTCCGGGTGCCGGGCGAGGGTGGCACCGAGATCTCGCTCGAGCAGCCGGGGGCGCCCCTCCACGACGAGGCGACGGCCGCCCAGCTGCGCGATCTCATCACCAAGGGCGCCATGAGCGGCCTGGTGTTCCACACCGACGATGCGCACGGGCTGTTCGAGACGCTCAAGTCGCGCGGTGTCACCGACATCACCCAGGAGCCGATGGAGCACTTCTACGGCACCGACATGGGGATCCGGGACCCCTTCGGCAATGCCATCCGGATCCTGCAGCAGAAGCGGGCCGCCGCGCGCGCGTCGGCCTGAGACGAGGAGACTGGTATGGGTACCAACGCATCGACCAAGGGCGGCGCCAAGGGCGGCTTCACGGACGACGAGAAGTCCGCGATGCAGGAACGGGCGCGTGAGCTGAAAGCTGCGCGCTCCAAGGGCGGCAAGGGGGACGGCGAGGCCGACCTGCTCGCCAAGGTCGCCGAGATGCCGACCGCGGACCGGGTGATGGCCGAACGCATCCACGCGATCGTCCGGGAGGTCGCGCCCATCCTCGAGCCCAAGACCTGGTACGGGATGCCCGCCTGGG
>JBEVIK010000089.1:0-4466 GCA_040510715.1 Candidatus Limnocylindrales bacterium | reverse complement strand
TCGGGTGTCACGACGCGGCCACCATCGGCCACGGGGCGGACGCCACAGCCATCGCGGAAGCGAAGACCCGTGCCCCACGTGTCGAGACGAGCGTCGTGGATCCCGTTGGCGCCCCGGATCGCCGGTTGTGGCCAGATGGTCAGCAGCACGAACTCCGCTGACGACCGGTTGCGCAGGCGGTGGAAGGTCCCCGCGGGCACGAACACCACGCCGCCCGCCCGCAGGGTGAACGTCGTGTGCCCCTCGCCCGTGTCCGGGTGGCCGCCGAGGTCCACGAGCGACTCGCCCGCGACCGCGTAGTAGATCTCGTCGTTGTCGGGATGGTTGCCACCACCCAGGTCGTACTCGGGGTCCACGGTGCCCCGGTTGAGCAGCAGGTCGTGGCCGCCCGTGATCTCACTCCCGAGGACGTGCTGGGAGTGATAGCCCGGCTCGTCGGGATGCGTGAAGGGCTCGATGTCATCGGAGTCGAGCACCAGGTACGGCTGTCGGGTCATCGGGATCCCTCCTCTGGGCGCTCGGGCCGCGGCGCCGTATCGTGGGTCGTTCGGGTCGTCACCAGGTGGCCGCCATCGCAGGCAGGCTGCCACCGGCGTTGAAGGCGAGGTTGCCGCCGTCCACCGGAAGGTTGGCGCCGGTGACCATGGAGCTCGCGGGCGAGGCCAGGAACAGGATCGGACCGACCACCTCCTCGGGCTCGCCCATGCGGCCCATCGGGATGCCGCCGATCATCCGGTCCACCGTCCGCTTCCGCGACGGGTCGGCGACGAGCCCGCGAAGTCCCGCGTTGAGGAACTGGCAGGGCAGGATCGAGTTGACCCGGATGCCCCGAGGTGCCCACTCCACCGCGAGCTCGCGCGTGAGCTGGTCCACACCAGCCTTGCTGACGCCGAACGCGAGGTTGCCGCGACCCAGCGCCGATGCGCCCGAGATGGAGCTGACCATCACGATGCTGCCGCCGCGCCCGTCCCGGTCCATCAGCTTCGCGGCCGCTTTGGCGTGGAGCAGGTAGCCCGTCAGGTTGGTGCGCAGGACGCGCTCCCACACATCGAGTGGGTAGTCCTCGCTGGCCGCCTGCTGGGGGTTGATGCCCGCGTTGTTGACGAGCACGTCGAGCCGGCCCCATGCGTCATCGACGGCCGCGAAGGTGGCCTGCACGAACGCCTCGGCGGAGGAATCCCCGGCGAGCATCCGGCACTCCCCCTCACCGGCCACGAGGCGGGCGGTCTCCTCGAGCGCGCTCGCGTCGATGTCGGTGAGCATGAGCCTGGCGCCGGCCCGCACGAATCCGAGCGCGGTCGCCCGGCCGAACGCGCCGCCGGCACCCGTGACGACAGCGACCCGCTCGTCGAGCCGGAACAAGGCCGGTCCGACCGGCAGGTCAGGCGCTTGCGATGGCATCCACTCGCTCCTCGGTCCGATGGTCCCGGCTCCGCCGTGGCCCTGATGTCGGATGACGGTCGTATACCATATCTTGCGATATCCGGAACCGTCGCGCGACTATCATCGCTCCCGACGACGGCCGGGATGGCCCGTCCTGGAGGGCACCATGGCAGAGGGTCGACGGCAGCGCGGCGGCAGCCCGTCCACGGCGACGATGTCGCTGGCAGCCCCGGACACAAGCGCGGTGATCTCGCGCCTCGACCTGCGCACCTACAAGCTCGCCGTGTACGACGCGCTGCTGGAGATGATCGTCGCGCTGGAGCTGCCGCCCGGGGAACGGCTCGTGGAGAGCGACCTCGCAGGGCGCCTGGGCGTCTCCAAGACCCCCGTCCGGGAGGCGCTCGCGCTGCTCGAGGCGGACGGCCTCGTGGAGTCGACGCCCTACCGGGGTGCGAGCGTCCGCTGGCTGTCCATGAACGAGTCGGAGGAGCAGGGCTATCTGGTGGACGCCCTCGAGATGCCCGCCTACCCCATGGTCATCGAGCGCATCACCAAGCCGGAGCTGGTGGCCATCGGCAAGGTGGTGGACCAGCTCAAGCGTGCCCGCAAGGCCCGTGAGCGCCGGCGGTTCTCGGAGCTCGCCGGCGAGATCCACGAGCGGCTGTTCGCGTGCACCGGCTACCCGCGGCTGCTGGCGCTCATCCACCAGGTGCTGGGGCCGGTCGGCAGGCGCTACGACGCCGCCCTGGTGTTCCCGTTCGAGGAGAGCTGGGACCTGCTCAGGGACATGGCGGTCGCGCGCTACGAGGCGGTCAGGACCCGCGACCTCGATACCGTCGTGGGCACCGTCCGCGAGTACCGGGCCCGGATGCAGGCATATGGTCGCGAGCGGGTGCTGGTGCCCGAGGTGGCGCGCTACTTCCGCGGCTCCTGAGCCCGTCACGGGTTCGGCGTCAGGACGACCTTGAGGTGACGGCGTTCCCGTTGCGCCTCGAAGGCGTCCGCGAACGCGCTGAGCGGGTAGCGCCCCGGGTCGAGGTGCTCAAGGCCGAGGTCACCCACCAGCTCGACGGCACGCGCGTGGGTATACGGGTTGAGCGCGGCACCCAGGATGGTCAGCTCGCGCGCGTAGACGTCGTTGGCGCGCACGGGCGTGATGGCGTCCGGGTGGGCCACGCCGTAGACCAGGATCCGCGCGTGACGCGCGGCGAGGTCGATGGCCGTCGCCAGGCCGGTCGGCGCACCGGCGGCCTCGATGACCTGGTCGAACCCGTGGCCGCCGGTCGCCGCCAGCGCGGCATCGCGCCAGTCGTCCGAGCCGGGGTCGAGGACGAGGTCGGCGCCCCCGGCAGACGCGGCGGTGCGTCGAGCGGTGTCCGGCTCGAGGACCACGATCGGGCCGACACCGATGCGCCGCGCGAGGGCGAGCAGCATGAGGCCCGCCGGTCCGCTGCCGATGATGAGCAACGGCAGGCCCGAGACCGGCTGGAGCCGGTCCATGCCGTGGATGCCACAGCCCACCGGCTCGGCCATGCACGCCACGACCGGGTCGACCCCGCTGGGCACCCGGTAGGCGAGACGCGCGGGCACCACGATCGATCCCGCCATCCCGCCGTCGAGGTGGACCCCGAATGCCCGCTTCGCCGGACACAGGTGCTCGAGGCCGAGCCGGCAATAGCGACACGCGCCGCAATAGAGATGCGGCTCGATGGACACGAGGTCGCCTTCGGTCAAGCCCTGGACCCCCGCGCCCAGCTCCACGACCCGACCCGCGATCTCGTGACCCAGGATGGTGCCCGGGCGCGCGGCATAGGCGCCCTCGAGGATGCGCGCGTCCGTGCCGCAGATGCCCACCGCGAGCGGCGCGACCCGCACCTCGCCAGGACCCGCGCTGGGCACCGGGCGGGACCCCAGGGCGAGGCGACCGACCCCCTCGAACCGGACGCAGGGCTCCTGGCCGTCGGCCATCGCCTGCTGGCTGGGGCCGGTCACGGGGTGGCCAGACGCAGGTCGATCATTCCGTACATCATATCTTGGTGATGGTGGCGGCCAACGACCACGACGGCGTCCCGGACGTGGTGTGCATCGGGTCCGCGGCGCTCGACCTGCTGCTCAGGGTGGACGAGCTGCCGGGTGCGGATGGGCGCGTGCCGGCGGACGCGGGGATGATGGCGGGCGGCGGCCCCGCCGCGACGGCGGCCGTGGCGCTGGCCCGCCTGGGCGCGCGGGTCGAGCTCATCGCCCGGGTCGGGGACGACCTGCCCGGCAGGATCATCCGGGAGCAGCTCGTCGCCGAGGGCGTGGGTGTCCGATGGCTGGTGGAAGGGGGCGAGGGAAGCCGCTCGGCCGTCTCCAGCGGCGTGCTCCGCACGGGGCCGCCGGCGACGCGGAGCCTCGTGGCGCTCTCGGCGTGGCCCGCTCTGAACGTCGCCGACCTGCCGGCGGACGCGATCGGGGCATGCCACGCGGCGCGCTGGCTGCACGTGGACCACGCGGGCTGGCCGCTCGTCGCCGGCCTCCGGTCGGAGGGTGTCCGGACGCTGGTCTCGGTCGACGGCGGCAACCCGCTCGCGGGACTTGATCCCTCGCTCGTCGATCTGTACGTGCCGTCCATCACCGAGGTGCGGCGCTGGACCGGGGAGGCCGATCCCGACATCGCCATCGGGAGGCCGCTCGGTGCCGGCGCCCGGGTCGTCATCGCGACCAAGGGCGAGGACGGGGCGCGCTATCTCGGCCGGCTGGACCCCGACGAGGCCTGGCCGGCAGATGGCGGGACGCCGATGCTCGATGCCGAAGCGTCGCCGTGGCGGCTGGAGCTCCCCGCCTGCCCGGTCGAGGTCATCAGCACCCTGGGGGCCGGCGACGTGTACCACGGGGCCTTGCTCGCGGCGCTCCTGCAGGGCGTCACCATCCGCGAGGCGATGCTGGAGGCCGCCGTCGCCGCCGCGCTGTCATGTCGCGCCCTCGATGGCCGGAGCGCCATCCCCGACCGTCCGACGCTGGAGGCCGCGCTCGACGCGTGGTCCCCGGCACCAGCCCTCGCCTGGAGGTCCGATGCCTGAGTCGCCCGCCGCCCCGCCAGG
>JBEVIK010000088.1:0-3681 GCA_040510715.1 Candidatus Limnocylindrales bacterium | reverse complement strand
ATCGTGCGGGAGGGGTCGCCCGGCAGGAGCACGACCGCGGTCGCCCTGGGGTCCGCGACATGGAGGCGCGTCGTCAGGCCCGTGTTCGAGATCCCCGCCGACAGCGGATCCGTGTCCGGCACGGCCACCAGGACGCGCTCGAGCGGGGCTCCCCGCGTTCCCGGAACGGGGCTGGGACCGGCGACCTGTCCAGCCCCCGGCGGGCCCGCGACGGCGCCCGCCAGCAGCACGCCCAGGACCACTGAGCTCAGCATGGCCAGCGTCCCATCCACGATGCGGGGCCTACCGGATCGCGCCCGCCTCGACCAGCTCGTCGAGGCGGATCTCGACCATCAGGTCGGACGCGAGGCGTTCCAGCCCGTCGCGGATGGTCACGGGCTCGACGCCCTCGGGGAGCAGCACGCGCAGGTCGGCCCGGAACATCCGGTCACCCGAATGTGCCGCCGTGGTGCGGTCGGTGGTCAGCTCCTCCACGTTCACGCGGTGGGTCGCGAGGAGCGCGGAGATCTCGTGGACCAGCCCGGGACGGTCGAGGCCGAGCAGCTCGATGTGCACCACCCGCTGGCGCGGCGCCTGGATCGCTGCGCTCCGCTCGACGACGACCCGGAGTCCGCTGACCTCGAGTGCTCGGAGCGCCGCCTCCAGCGCGTCCACGTGCTCCTCGTCCACCTCGACGCACAGCACCCCTGCGAACTTGCCCGCCAGGTGCGCCATCCGGCTGTCGAGCCAGTTGCCGCCATGCGCGGCGACCGTCTCCGAGACCGAGTCGACGATGCCGGGGCGGTCCGGTCCGATGAGCGTGAGCACGAGATCGATCATGCGCCGATCGTAGCGCGAGAGCCCTTGATCGACGCCGCGCCGAACACGTGGTATGACACGTGCGTCGGGCCGCGCTCGGCAGGGGACCGGTCGGGGCTCGAGGTCCGGAGGTGAGTCATGGCCACCCAGACGCCGCGCAGTCGGCGACAGCTCTTGAGTGCGGCCGTCGCGGCGGCCGGTGGCGCCATCGCGGCACGGGCGCTGGCGGTGGCGGACCCCGGTGGATGCCGCCAACGGCTCGACGGTCAGGGTCGGGCAGTCGCATTCGGGCACCCATACCACGACCATCACGAACAGCGCAGCTGCAGCGACCAAGCCGGTCGCGATCAAGGGCGTCGCGTCGACGTCCGGGTCGGCGGAACGGACCATCGGAGTCTTCGGGCAAGCGAACGGTGGCAAGGGCAGGGGCGTCTTCGGACATGCGGGTGGGGGCAGCGGGACCGCGGGCGTCTGGGGCCGGTCCGTCGGTGGCCGGGGCGTCCACGGCGAGGCGACCGGCAGCTCGCAGAACTTCGGGGTGTACGGCACCAGCGAGGGGTCGAATGGCCGTGGGGTCTACGGCCAGTCCACCGCCCCCGCGAGCGGGGTGGGGGTCTACGGCTTGTGCGTGGGTAACGGCGCTGGGGTCCTTGGATATGCGCAGGGTCCCGGGTTCGGCAACGGCGTGGCGGGTCTCTCGGAGCGGAGCAGCGGTGTCGTCGCCACGTCGCTGGTGTCCTCAGGGTTCGCTGCCGGCGTCTACGGCACCGGCTATTCGCCGACCGGTGCTGGTGTCTATGGCACCAACACATACGGCGGCTATGGTGTCTTCGCCCACACGTACAACGGCATCGCGGTCTACGCCACCGCGGCGTACGCGCCGAGCGACTTCGCCTACGCCGGCTGGTTCGCTGGTGCGACCCACGTGAGCGGGACCTTGAGCAAGACCGGTGGCTCGTTCATCATCGATCACCCGTTGGATCCCGCGGATCGGACGCTCCAGCACTCCTTCGTGGAGGCACCCGAGCGCCTCAACATCTATCGGGGCACGGTGACCCTCAACAGCCGAGGACGGGCGAGCGTGCGGCTCCCGAGGTACTTCAACGCGCTGAATGGCAGGTACTCGTACCAGCTGACGCCGCTCGACGCCGCCGCGCCGGACCTACATGTCGCACGACGCATCACGGGCAACTCGTTCGTGGTGGCGGGCGGTCGGCCGGGGCAGGATGTTTGCTGGCAGGTCACGGGTGTCCGCGAGGACGCCTGGGCGAAGGCCAACCCACTGCGGGTCGAACGCATGAAGCGGCGCCGCGATCGAGGCAAGTACCTCAACCCCGAGGTGTTCGACAAGCCGCGTTCGGCGGGTCTCAACTACCAGGCCGCACCCGAGCGAAAGACGCGTCGGCAGATGCGCCAGGAGATGCTCGGTCGCTGATCGGCAAGGGATCCCGTTCGGGCTATGCAGGACGCGGAGACGCGCCGTGACGCTTGAGGTGCACGATCACGCCCTCCGGCGTGTCCTGGACGCTGACGTCGTACGAGGCGCCCAGCGATGACTTGAGTGCCAGCTCCAGCGAGGTGATGCCCTCGGCGCGGCCCATGGCGCGCCGCAGGATGCTCACGGGCGTCGAGTACAGGTTGAGCGGGTCATCGGATCGGAGGTGCAGGATGCGGCCCCTCCAGTAGAACGTGAGCGGGTCGGGACTGACCCCGCCCGAGGGTCCTCGAGCCATTCCGTCTCCTTATCGACACGGCCAGGTGCGTTGTGTCCGGGCGGTCGCCGGTCGGGCCGTCCCCGACGCGAGATTACCAACCGGTCGCCGGCCCGGTCGTGTGTCAGCTTGGAGCAGGAACGGGCGGGCCACTGACGACGCACGTGGACGCCCGACTCGCGGCTGGTACGCTCCGCCCGCGATCCATGCTTGGGACTGGAGGGGCTCGATGCACATCTCAGGACGCGGGGCAGGCGGACCTGGTCGGACGCGTGCGCCGTTCGCTGGCGCCATGATGGCGGCCCTCGGCATGGCCGCGCTGGCGACCGGGGGGGTGACGGCGCAGGATCCATCACCGACGTCGGACACCTCGGGGCCCATCCCCGAGTGGACGCCGGCGTGGTCGCCCGGCCCGCCTGACGCGACCCACGAGATCCGACGGGATACGTTCGATGCTTCGGGCACCTGGTGGACGGGATCGGATGACGTCGGCACGAGCCGCGTCACCTTCGGCGATCTGCGCTGGACCATCGCCCAGGACGGGCAGTCGATCTGGGACGTGTTCGACCTGCCCTTGCCGCTGCAGGAGGCGCGCGTGGAGGCGTCGGTCGTGGTCGAGGAAGGGACCGGGGCCGGGGGGCCGCTGTGCGCGGGTTCGGACGAATCCAGGCGCGCCATCTGGGCGGGTGTGAACGGTGATGGGGAATGGCTCGTCGGTCGTATCGCCGACTCGCGCGTGCAGGTCATCGAGCGCGGCGAGATGCCCATCGTCCGCCGGCACGACGTGCCCGTCGGGGCGCCGTACCCCAAGCTCGTGACGCTCGAATGCACCGTGGACCCCGAAGGCGTCGACCATTACGCCGTCTGGATCGAGGGTGTCCAGGTGGCCGATGTGGTGGAGGACGAGCCGGTCGGTCCGTTCCTGCGAGCCGGTCTCATCGCCTCCGCGGACGAGGCGGGGCTCCTGGTCGTGTTCGACGAGTTCGCGGTCTTCGGCGGGCCGGAGGCGCTGGGCTCGCCCGGTCCCTCGGCAGCCGTTGTACCGTCACCGAGCAGCGCTCCCGCGCCGTGATCGCACCGTCGCCCGGGTCCGAGGCTCGGACGTGGAGCTGAACGAGGTCATCCGGTGGGTCATCTCGCGTGGCCTGCTGCTGCTGGGCGGCTCGGTCGT
>JBEVIK010000087.1:0-8084 GCA_040510715.1 Candidatus Limnocylindrales bacterium | reverse complement strand
GCCCGCGGTCGCTGGCCCGTCCGGCAGGAGCTGGGCGAGCTCGTCGGCGGCGAGGCCCAGGGCGGCCTCCGGAGCCCACGTGCCCGCACGCACCTTGCCCTCCGCGTAGTCGCGGACGCTTCGCTGCCGCCATGTCTCCCACGCCTCGGGCGTGAGGGGGACCAATGTCACGGCAGGTGGCGATGCGTCCGACATGCGTGCCATCATCGGTCGGATGGCCATCACTCGCACCATCACCCGTCCCGCCGCCCGCAAGCCCGCTCCCAGGAAGCGCGCGAAGCCCGACCCCGCGAAGGCGTGGGCGCGGAAGCTGGCGCGCACCCGGCCCGCCCTCATGCCCTGGGTCCTCGAGCAGCTCGACGCCCACCACGGCACGCCGGTCTGGGCGCGGGTCCACGACCCCACCTCCGAGCTCATCCTGACGATCCTCACCCAGAACACCGCGGACGTGAACGCGGAGCACGCGTTCGACCTGCTGCGCACGACGTACCCGTCGTCGCCGGAGCACCGCACGAGCGCCCTTGGCGAGGGCTCGATCGTGACCCGCCCCGGATGGGGCGGCAAGGGCTGGCAGGACACCGGCGCGCCGGACTGGCAGGCGGTCGAGGATGCCCCGCTCGACGAGCTCATCGAGGTCATCCGGCCGGGTGGCCTCGGACCCCAGAAGGCCCCCCGCATCCAGGCGGCGCTGCGCCGGATCCGGGAGGAGCGCGGCGACCACTCGCTGGAGTTCCTGGGCGAGATGTCCGCGCGCGAGGCGCGAGACTGGCTGACCTCGATCCCGGGCATCGGGCGGAAGACCGCGTCGGTGGTGCTGCTGTTCAGCTTCGGGATGCCCCTGATGCCCGTGGACCGGCACATCGAGCGCGTGGCGTTGCGCATCGGGCTGCTGCCGCCGAAGGTCTCCGCGGACGTCGCCCACGAGATGTTCCTCGAGATGCTCGAGGCGGACCAGATGTACCCGGCCCACGTCGGGCTCATCACGCATGGCCGTCGCATCTGCCATGCCCAGCGACCCGAATGCGACCGATGCCCCCTCGCACCCCGCTGCCGGTACGTGGACCCGAAGGCAGCCTGACCCAGTCACAGGAGACCGCCCGTGTCCGACCTCGCCGCCCTCATCGACGAGATGCTCGAGGAGGAGTTCGAGCTGTCGCCCGTGACCGCGTCCGCGCTCGGTCTCACCGAATACGACGCGGGCATGGACGACGTCTCCGCCGAGGGCTTCGCGGAGCGCGACCGGGATGCCGCGGACTTCCTCGCAAGGTTCGGGACCATCGGGGACGGGGCACTCGGCGCCGACGAGCGCATCGACCGGGACCTCGCCATCGCCACCCTCAGGGGCCGTCTCGTGATGGCCGAGTGGCTAGGGTGGCGACGCGACCCGCTGACCTACTCGGGCCCCGCCATCAACGGCATCTTCCTGCTGTTCCTGCACCGGCTGCGGCCGGACCAGGACCTCGTGGATGCCGCGACCAGCCGCCTCGCGCAGGTCCCCGGCGTATTCGACCATGGCCGCGCGAACCTCGACCCGGCGCTCGCCCACCCGGTGCTCATCGAGCGAGGTGCAGGCTCGGCGCGGGCAGCAGCCCGGTATCTCCGGGAGTACCTGCCGGACGAGACCCGTGACGCGGAGCTGTCGGAGCGACTCCGGAGCGCAGGCGCCCGGGCCGCCGAGGCATTCGAGGACTGGGCGCGCTTCCTCGACGGGTTCCGGGCCAGGGCCCGCGGCAGCTGGGTGTTCGGCGAGGAGCGCTACAGCCGGATCCTGCTTGAGCGCGAGGCGCTGGGCATGGATGCCCGGACGCTGCGCGAGCGGGGCCAGGCGGAGTTCGACCGGCTCGACGCCGAGATGTCGGCGCTCGCGCTGCGCATCGGCGGCACCTCGGACTGGCACGAGGTCATCGAGGGGTCGATGGCCGATCACCCCATCACGGAGGAGGCGATGCGCCAGGCCTACGAGGTCTGGACGGCGCGCTCGCGCGACTTCCTGGCGCGGGAGGGGCTCGTCACGCTCCCCGATGACGAGGAGTGCCTCGTGGAGCCGTCACCGCTGTTCCAGCGGCCGGTGCTGGGGGTCGCGAGCTACATGGCCCCGCCCGCGTTCAGCGACTCCCTGACGGGTCACTTCTTCGTGCCCTTCGCACCCGATGGGACCTCGGACGAGGAGATCGACAAGCGCCTGTCGAGCAACAGCCATCCATCCATCCCGGCGGTGTCGGTGCACGAGGCCTACCCGGGCCATCACTGGCACCTGGTGATGCGCCGGCTCCATGCGAGCCGGCTGCGCAAGGTCATCTCGACGCCCTACTTCAACGAGGGCTGGGCGCTGTACGCCGAGCGGATGATGCGCGAGCGCGGCTTCTTCGACGAGCCGATGGTCCAGCTCAACCAGCTCGAGTCGAGCATCTTCCGCGCGTTGCGCATCGTGGTGGACACGAGCCTGCACATGGGCGAGATGACATTCGACGAGGCGGTCGAGCGGATGCACACCGGCCTCGCGATGTCGGAGCCCACGGCCCGGGCGGAGGTCGGGCGCTACTGCGCGTGGCCCACCCAGGCGTCGTCCTACCTTACGGGCTGTCTGGGCATCCTCGACATCCGGTCGCGCTGGCTGGCCGCTCGCGGCCTGGGTGACGTGCCCATCGCCGATCTCGACCCGGGCGTGTTGCGGGAGTTCCACGACGGCATCACGGCGTCGGGGTCGCTGCCCATCGGCCTTGCCGCACGGGTGATGCTCGGCGAGTGATCCTTGTCCACGATCGTGGATGATCGCGATCACGATCGTGGAGTGACGAGCCGGGGCAACCGCAGATCCGTGGATGGATGGGGTTCCCTGGCAGGGGCGTCCAACGTATCGTCATCCCTGCCCGGAGGGGCCACGAGGACCGCGAGGTCAGCGGCACGGAGAGCGATCTCAGTGACGCCAGGCGCGAGGTCAGCGAGGTTCATCCGGGCACTTTCGTGCCCGGATGATGTGACTCGCGAGGGGACTCAGCTCCCGACCAGCGGCTGCCACGCCGGGACACCGTCGCTGTGCCACGGCAGCATCGTCGGCGCTCCCGTGCCGAGGTCGAGGGTCATGGTCGCGACCTTCGGATCCGCGGCCACGATGGTCGAGGAATCCGGCGCCCATCCGAACGACGTCCTGTTCGGACTGTACGGCACCCGCCGGTACGTCACCGGGCCGAGTCGCCGGATCGTCGCCGCGTCACCATCCGTCGTCGCCACCGCGACCTCGAGGGCGTAGCGACCCATTTCGTCCTGTGCGTCGGGGTCAGCGTCGAGGGTCTGGAAGGCCAGGGACCGTCCGTCCGGGGCCCACAGCGCTCCCCATTCGTCGTCGGACTCCGGAGAAGCCTCGATGACATGGTCGTTGGTCCCATCGGCATCCATCACGTGCACCCGGTATCCGTTGCCGTCGATGCCGGCCCCGGGCACGACTTCGAGCGCGTGGTACGCGATCCTCGTCCCGTCCGGCGACCATGTCGGCTCCTGGATGTCATTTTCCCCGCCATATTCGCGGAACATGTCCGTCGTGGCATCGGTCACCACGAGCGGCGCCGAGACCGGACCACCGGTCGCGGGGACCGTGTAGAGCCCGGGCACGCCCTCGACCACGCCGCGGAAGAGGATCGTCGACCCATCCGGGCTCCACATGGGGTACATCGATTCCATGCCGGTCTCGAGCGTCGTGGGGCCGCGGCCGTCGGCGGCGAGGAGGCCCAGGGATGTGGTGCCATCGCCATCCGCGTCCCACGCGATGGCGAGCTCGCGACCGTCAGGTGACCAGTCATACCAGCTGATGGCCAGGGGCTCCGGCGTCAAGGTGATCTCATCGGTGCCATCAGGCCGGATCGTGCGCAACAGGTCGCCCCCATCGGTCGCGATGGCGTACACCAGGCGCGAGCCGTCGCGAGACCACCATGGGTCGTACTCGCGGGCCGGCCCATCCACCAGCACGCGAGGCTCGGTCGTGTCGGGGTCGGCGACCCAGATGTCGCCGTCGAGCTCGTACGCGATGAGGCCGTTCTGGGGTGAGACCACGGCTGGGGGTGCCGAGCCGGTCGCCAACAGCACGCCGATGGTGATGATGAGTGTGAGCAGGAGAGCGACGCTCAGGCCCAGCGCGACCCGAAGGCCACTCATGGGCGTCGTCGCGCGACGCGTCGTCGCGGTCATCGGTATCCACCTTTCAGGGAAGGTCCATGCGGGCCGCTGGCGCACGCGCCGGGTCCGCACGACGAGGTCGGGGAGGTAGTCGGAAGAGAGCGGCTGCGCGAGGTCGGCCAGGGCCGACGGCAGTCGTTCCTCGAAGGGGTCGGTCGGGGTCATGCGTATCGCCTCGGCAGAGGTGCCGCCGTCACCGGGGTCCCATCGCCAGCGACCGGTGATGCCTCGATGGTCGTGCGCAGCGCCACCAGTGCCCGGCTCAGCCGGGCCTTGGCGGTACCGAGCGGGATTCCCATGCATGCCGCGACATCAGGCACGGACATGCCCACGTAGTAGCGGAGCACGATGGTGGCCCGTGCCTCCGGTTCGAGTCGCCGGAGGGCACGGTCCAGGAGATCCCGGTCAGCGATATCGACCGAGACGTCGGGTGTGCTGGGTCCATCGAGCGCCAGGAGCTCGACCTCCGTGACACGGCGTCGCCGCTTGCGCGCCGCATCGAAGCAGGCACGGACGACGACCCGATGGATCCAGGCATCGAAACGATCGGGTTCTCGGAGACCTGGCAGGTCGCGCCAGGCCCGGATGGCTGCCTCCTGGACCGCGTCGCGCGCGAGCTCCGGGTCCCGGAGGATCAGTCGGGCGACCGCGTCCAGCCGCGCGACGCACGCGCCGAGCAGGACCGCGAAGGCGTCATGATCGCCCTCCCGTGCCTGCACCACGAGGCGTCCCTGGTCCACTGTCGCCCTCCATCGGCGCGACGCAAGCCGCGCTCACAAGGGTATGGCGCCTGATTCGCGCGATCCGTTGCATCGCGGCGGCTTGTATCGTGGTCGGCATGGTGTCACCCGTCCCGACGATCGCTCCACGGGAGCTCGCGACCCTCGATGCGCCGGTCCGCGCGCTGTACGAGCGGGTCGCCCGAGCGGTCGAGGGCGCGGTCCCGGACATGCCCGCCATCGCCGCGGCCATGAGCGAGCTCGCCACCGACCACGACTTCCTGGCGCCCAGGGTGCGTGACTTCGGCGACCAGCCGGGGTCGGTCGGGCTCCACGTTCCCGCCCGCGGTCCGCGCCTGACCCTCGTCCACCGTGGCGAGGGGCAGATGGGCGCCATCCACGACCACGGGTGCTGGGTCGCCCTCGCTTGCATCTCGGGCATCGAGACGCATCGCCACTTCCGGGCGGCCGCCTCGGGCGCCCAGCTGGCGAGGCTGGAGCTCATCACCGATCGTGCGGTGGGACCGGGCGAGGCGGTGACGATGCTGACGGGAGACGACATCCACGCCCACGGCAGTGTCGCTGGCAGGGGGGAAGCCGCTTACGTCCTGATCATGACCGGCGACGACCAGCGACTGTACCGGCGTCGCGAATGGGACGCGGCCACGGGCCGGATGCGCGTGCTGGAGCCCGGCGACGGGGGCCGATGGCTGGAGAGCCAGCCCTTCCCCGGCTGACGCCCCCGGACGACCGCCGCTCTAGCCGCGGTGCGTGACCGAGGACAGCGCGTCCACGAGCGGCATGTCCACCACGTGCTCGGACAGGAACCACACCTGGAGCTCGTGGCGTCGCAGCACGTCGCCCATGAGCAGGTCGTTGCTGCCCCAGTCCTCGCTCTCCTCGGTGGTCTTGATCCCCTTCCGCACCTTCTCGATGACGACCTCGTGCGCGGCGAGCAGGCGATCGATCATGACCGGCACGGGCTCCGCGCCATCGGGCGGCCGCGGGATGCTCGTCAGGTCAGCGGCGTGGCGGGGATCGCCCACGGCGATGCCGCCCAGCATCTGGACCCGCTCGGCGATCTCGTCGATGAGCTCCAGCTGCTCCTCGGCGTGCTTGTCGAACAGCAAGTGGAGCTGGTAGAAGGTCGGACCGGCCACGAGCCAGTGGTGCTTCTTGTACAGCGCGTACAGGATGGTGGTGTCGGCGAGGATCTCGTTGAGCAGGCGCGCGCTCTCGGAGCGGGCGTTGGCGGGGAGCGCGATGGGCATCTGCCGAAGCGTGCCGTACCGCTGGACCTCTGGGGCCTGCTGCTCGAGGTGTGGCTCGGGCGAGAGTCGCCCGTTGCGGGAGACCCTGCCGTTCCGGGAGGTCGTCAGGGTCTTCGGGCTCGCGGCCCTGGTGGTGGTCTTGGGCATGGCGTGAACCTCGTGTGCGCACAGGCATCACCGACGTGACGCCTTCTGCCATCCTGATGCCCAGGGCAGCGCATGGTCATGTGCCATCCGGCAGGTCCGCTACAGTCGTATCACGATCAAGGCGAGGCGGGCGCGGGACGCGCGGGTCGCTCGATACCGATGGGGGACGCATCCATGGACGGACCGAGCGGGTTCCTCGGCTCGATCGATCCGGGTCAGACGTTCGATGACCCGGGTTCCACGAGTCGCGGGCCGTCCGTGACACCGGGCGGGAGCGCGCCGACACCGTTCGATGCCCTTGACGGTCGTCGCCTCGCGGGACCGCAGGGCAGCCATCCGCTGGTGCGGCTGACGGCGGCCGACCTGCTCCGCGCCTCGACCGATGGCCTCGAGGGGAGCATCGAGCTCGCCGGCCCGGTCCGGGTCGGCGAGGGCATCAGCGGCACCATCCGGGTACGTGCGACGCGCGCCATCAAGGCCCGCTCGGCCGGGTTGCGCCTCGTCGGTGTGCGCATCGCGGAGGAGACCCGCTCGGGCAAGTCCCGCGAGGCGGAGGCAGCCGACGCGCTCGATGCCGCGAACACGGCACTCCGACTGGCGACCGGCGGGAGCACGGGGACCGGCGGCACCGCGTCGAGATCGGCTGCCAGCCAGACGATCTCGTGGGTCGAGGTGCACGGCTCGGTCATCGAGGAGCTGACGTTCACCCAGCCGGTGCTGCCGGTCATCCTCGCGCCCGGCGAGCTGGTGGAGGCAGCGTTCACCATCCCCGCACCGAGGCTCGGTCCTGCGTCGGCGCATGCAGGCACGGCCATCGTGGCGTGGGCGGTCGAGGCACGCTGGGACATCGCGATGGGCTCCGACGAGCGGGTCGCGGCGCTGGTGCCGGTCGGCCAGCATCCGGACCTGCTCCGGTCGGGTGCGGTGACCCTGCCCTCGGGCGCCCTGTTCGACCTGGTGGACGACGAGGGCGCGCGACTCTCGGTGGACCCGTTGCCGCCGCTCGCTGCCGGCTCGCAGGTGACCCTCGGCATCGCGTGGCCGGATGCGCCGGGCGGACGCTCGGCGCGGATCGAGCTGACGACGGACGTCAAGTCGTCGGTCGGGCTGAGCGTCACGTCGCTCAGCCTGCCCGCGGAGGGTGAGGCACTCGCCGGTACGCAGGTCGCGATCCAGCTCCCGGCGGACCTGCCCCCCACGCTCGCCACGGATGGCCTGACGGTGGGACATCGGCTGCGGGTCATCGTGGACCGGCCGATGCGGCCCGACGTCACCCGGGAACGACCCATCGTCGTCATCTGATCCAGCGGGTGGTGCGCGCGTGCACCACCGTCCCGACCGCCTGGACCGGCCTCCACCCGCGGGGCGGGTATCCTTGGGCCCTCATCCAGCCGGTGGGCGCTCCGGGACGTGACGGCGTCGGACCCCGAGCACTCGGGCCGTTCCCGTGCGAGCGCTGCCGGTCGATATGCACCCGGCCGTCGCGCGCCCCAGCGCGTCGACCGCTTGCTCGGGAGCCGGGCAGGAGGACCCTCTCGGGCGCTGTCAGCAAGCCCGCGCGCCCGCGGCATGGCCGCGGCGTGCTCACGAGGAGATGGCTCACGTGAAACGATCCTTCCTGGCGCTCGCCCTCGCGCTCCCCCTGGTCGTGGGTGGGGCGTCGGTCACGACAGCCGTCACGGACGGCACCCTGGACGGGAACGGTCATCCGAATGTCGGCCTGATGGTCGCCCAGAACGCGCAGGGCGCTCCGCTGTGGAGGTGCAGCGGCACGCTC
>JBEVIK010000086.1:0-5060 GCA_040510715.1 Candidatus Limnocylindrales bacterium | reverse complement strand
CTGGACCAGCCCGACCCGACGGCCGCCCTCCGCATCCCACTCGATCGCGACCTGTAGCACCAAGTAGCACATTTGGCTGCGAGGGCGCTGAGGCAGCGATGACGCGTGTCCTGCGCACCCGGGCAGATCTGCGCGCCGCGCTCGCCGATGCGCCCCGTCCGGTAGGCCTGGTGCCCACGATGGGCTGGCTCCACGAGGGACATCGGTCGCTCATGCAGCGCGCCCGGGCCGAGGACGCGACCACCGTCGTGACCATCTTCGTGAACCCGCGCCAGTTCGGTGACGCCGCGGACCTCGAGCGCTATCCCCGCAGCGAGGCCCGTGACCTCGCCATCTGCGAGGAGGAGGGCGTGGACCTCGTGTGGGCGCCGCCCGTGGACGAGGTGTATCCACCGGGGTTCGACACGACCGTCTCGGTGGGCGGCATCGCACTCCCCCTGGAGGGCGCCGCACGCCCGGGCCACTTCGACGGCGTGGCCACCGTGGTCGCCATCCTGTTCGCGCTGGTGGGAGCCGAGCACGCATGGTTCGGCCAGAAGGATGCCCAGCAGGTGATGGTCATCCGGCGCATGGCGCGCGACCTCGCGCTGCCGACCCAGGTCATCGCGTGCCCCACGGTCCGGGAGCCCGATGGGCTGGCGCTCTCATCGCGCAACGTCCATCTGTCGCCGGAGCAGCGGGCCGCGGCGCCCGTCCTCCACCGCGCGCTCGTGGCCGCCCGCGAGGCGCATGCCGGGGGTGAGCGCTCGGCCGATGTGCTCCGGTCGCTGATGCGCGGCACCATCGCCGCCGAGCCGCTCGCGGACCTCGACTACGTGTCGGTGGCGGACGGCGAGACCCTCGCCGAGCTGGAGCGGGTCGACCGACCTGCCCTGCTGTCGCTGGCGGTCCGGTTCGGGACCACCCGGCTCATCGACAACGAACCCATCGGCTGACGCTGGGTGCTCGTCGCGTCCCGACGGTGCGCGAGGACCGAACCTACCCCGCGAGGCGCCGGAGCCGGTCGAGGAAGCCCCGTGACGGCGGCCGCTGGGAACCGGCCCGGGGCACCGACCGGTACGCACCGGTCCCCTCGGTGGCGCGGTGTCGCGCCGTGTCGAGCCGCTCCAGCAAGCCATCCACGTCGAAGCTGCCCGCCACCAGGGCCCGGATCTCGGCGATCTTGTCGCGGTCGGAGGGATGCGTCTTGACCAGCAGGTCGTGGACCGTGGAGGCCGCCGCGTAGGTGTCGGCCTCGACGAGGTAGGCGAACATCCCGGCTGCCCGGATCGCCTCGACCTCGCGTGGGCGGGGTCGATAGCCGCCCGTGAACAGGATGCCCGCCAGCTCCACCAGGCCGGGTGTGCTCCCGGGACGCCCGAAGCGCGAGCGGTCCCGGAGCCGGTCGATGAGCCGGGACTCCCGGCTGATCTCGCGCTGCCGGCGGGCCGCGGCGATCGTCGCGTGGATGACGTCCTCGCGGTCCCCCGGCACGATGAGCAGGCTCCCCGGGCCGATGCGCTCGATGACATGCCGTGGCTGCATCGCACCGATGCCCACATGCTCGATGCGCCGGTCGAGGTCCCCGCCCTCGTGGAGCACCTCGCCGGGCATCTGCTCGATGAGCATCGAGAGGGTCGGGTTGGACAGGATCGGGCGGTACGGGAGCGTGCCCAGGAGCGCGATGCCGTGCCGGGCGAGGCCCTTGCGGAGGGTGTCGGGGAGGCTGGGATGCGCCTCCGCGTCCACCTTGTTGACGACCGCGCCCAGCACGCGGACACCGCGTCGCGCGAACAGCGCATGGTTGAGCACGATCTCATCGATGGGCCGGCCGACGCCCGCCTCCGAGACGATGATGGCTGGAGTCCCGAGCATCGCCGCGACATCCGCGTTGGAGAGGCCGATGACCGAGCCGACCCCGGCGTGACCGGTCCCCTCCACCACCACCATCTCGCGGCCGACCCCGATGCGTGCGTACGCGCTGCGGATGCGCCCGCCGAGGTCATCGGTGATGGCGCCGTCGATGAAGCGTCGCGTGAAGCCGCGTGGGATGTGCACCGGGCTCATCGTCGCGAGGTCGTCCGGAAGCCCGAACACGTCGCGCATCAGGATCGCGTCCTCGTCCGCGGGAACGTCACCCACCATCGCGTAGCGCTGCCCGACCGGCTTGGTGAACGCCGTCGCGAGCCCTCGGTCCAGCAGCGCCGCGAGGAGGCCCAGCGCGAACGTGGTCTTGCCCCGGTTCTGGCCCGTGGCCGCGAGGTACACCTGGCGCATCGCTGTCAGGGTAGCCGCCGGCGGTCCCGCGGTGCCCGGCCGGTACCATCGCGCGCATGCCACACACCACCATCACCGCCGTCGTGTTCGACCTGGGCGGCGTCCTCATCGACTGGGATCCGCGCCACCTGTATCGCCAGCTGTTCAGCGACCCCCAGGAGATGGAGGTGTTCCTGCGGGACGTGGTGAGCCCCGACTGGAACGCGCAGCAGGACTCGGGCCGGACGTGGGCCGAGGCGACCGCGGAGCTGCTCGCGAAGCACCCGGACCAGGAGGAGATGATCCGGGTCTACTCCGAGCGGTGGGCGGAGATGCTCGCCGGGCCGATCGCGGGCACCGTGGACATCCTGCGCGAGGTCCGCGATCACGGCTTCCGGGTCTACGCGCTCACCAACTGGTCGTCCGAGACGTTCCCGCGGGCACGTCTCATGTTCCCGTTCCTGGAATGGTTCGAAGGCATCGTGGTCTCCGGCGACGAACGCATCAAGAAGCCCGACCCGGAGATCTGGCACCGCCTCATCGAGCGGTATGCCATCGATCCGACGCAGGCGGTGTACATCGACGACATGCCCCACAACGCGGAGGTCGCGACGGAGCTCGGCTTCCACGCCATCCGCTTCGAGGACCCCGAGCGGCTCCGGGCGCACCTCGTCGGGCTGGGGGTGCTGCCCGGCACGTGAGCGACCGCGCCGCGGGCGGCGTCGGCGTGACGATGGGAAGGCCGGGAGCTACCCTCGCTCGTGGGCGGCGACGCGGCGCTCCACGAGGGCGACCGCGTCCTTCAGCCGGGTGAGCGTCTCCTCGTCGATGGTGTCGGTGTCGGTGTGCGGCCCGAGACGTTCGAGGACGTCCACGATGAGGCCGTAGAACACGTTCGCATCCGCGAGGAAGAACTGGGGCTCGTTGTTGTAGCGCACGAGCGTCAGCCGGCCCTGGAGCACGCGGCGGTCATCCACGTGGGCGACCTGGGTCGCGAAGTTGTGGCCCTGGATGCCGTCGGGGTTGTTGAGGAAGTTGAGCGCGTTGTCGATGGCGAGCCCGAAGCGTGCCCGCCACGCCGTGAGCCGCTCGTGGACCTCGGAGGGGATGCGCACCTCGGCCACCTGGTCGAACACATCCGGGCTCACGGTCAGGAGCCCCACCAGCGTCGTGCCGGCGCGTGCGCCGAGCATCACCTGGAGCGAGCGCTCGAGCGTGAACACCTCCGAGTCGAACCGGGGGCTGGTGATGACGTCGGTCAGCAGGTCCTCGACGTTGTCGAGCATGCCCGGCTCCGCGACGGCATTGGAGAGGTGGAGGATCTCCTCCTTGAACAGGAACTGTTCCTCGTGGTCGAGCATGGCCGCCGGATGGTACACCGCGGCCCCCCGGCCGGAGGCTCAGGCGCCGCGCAGGTACCCCGGCAGCCCGCGGATGGCGCGGGCCGACTTGCGCGCGATGCGCACCGGCAGTGGCCGCCTGGGGCGAGGCGGCTGAGGAGCCTTCGGTGACTCGGGTGCCGGGATCGGTGCTGGATCGGTGGCATCGTGCTTGACGTCCCACTCGGCGAGCGCCGCGTCCAGGTCCCCGGTCGCGCCGACCCAGTCCCAGAACGCCCGGAAGTCCTCCTTGGCATGCTCGAGGCGGACGGTCATCACGTGTGGCTTGCCCTGCAGGAACGCCGCGATGTTGCGATCCACGGTGTGGACATAGTCCAGCGCCATCTCGAGCCGGTCGGTGGCCGGGGACGCCCTGTGGATGATCCCGATCCGATAGGCGCGCATGATCCCGCGGCCGTAGCGCGCCACGAAGCTCTGGGCCGTCGCCGTCGCGTCGCGTGTCAGGTGGACGTAGTAGGCCTCGTCGCCGAAGCGGTCCTCGAGCCGCCCCAGGAGCCACGAGAGCCGGTTGTCCGCCTCGATGTGGTCGGGCGGGTAGTCCAGCCGCTCCTCCCCGAGCAGCCCGATCCTCGTCTCGTGGCCCGCGGTGTGGCTCGTCATGTGACCGCACGCGGCGACGAACGTGTGCGAGCCCGCGCGACCGGTGCTCAGGACGAAGACGTTCAGGTGTCGGATCCCGATGCTGCGCGGGGTGGCGGCAGCCGGCGGGAGGCAGGGTCGGACATCGCCCGCGGATGGTACCGCGGCGGGTCGTGGTCTAGGGGTACAGGCCCCGGAGCGCCGTCGCGCTCGCGACGCGGTCGACGGCCAGGAGGTACGCCGCGGTGCGCATGTCACAGGCCTCGCGCTCGGACATGCTCAGCACCTCGTTGAAGGAGCGGTCCATGATCTCGCGGAGCTTGGTGTTGACGACCCCCTCGGTCCAGTGGTCGCGGTTGAGGTCCTGTACCCACTCGAAGTAGGAGACCGTGACGCCACCGGCGTTGCACAGGATGTCCGGGATCAGGAACACGCCGCGTGCGGCGAGGATGTCATCCGCGTCGGGCGTGGACGGGCCGTTGGCGGCCTCCGCCACGATGCGCGCCTTGATGCGGGGTGCGTTCTGTGCCGTGATCTGGTTCTCGAGGGCGGCCGGGATGAGCACGTCACAGTCGAGCTCCAGCAGCTCCGCGTTGGTCACGCCCTGTGCCGCGGGGAACCCGGATACGCATCCGTGCTCGGACTGCCACCGGCCGACGGCCTTGCCGTCAAGGCCGTCCGGCGCATGGATGCCTCCCGTGACATCCGACACGGCGATGACCCGCGCGCCCGCGTCGTGCAGCAGCCGGGCAGCCGTGCCGCCCACGTTGCCGAAGCCCTGGATGACGACCCGCTGGCCGGGCAGCTCGCCGCCAAGGTGGCGAAGCGCATCCTCGAGGCAGTAGA
>JBEVIK010000085.1:0-13672 GCA_040510715.1 Candidatus Limnocylindrales bacterium | reverse complement strand
TCGCCGATCTCGCCGGTGATGCGCACCATCAGGTCGGTGCCACCCGCGATGGGCGTCCAGCCGCCCTCCGCGAGGACGTCGTACGCAGCGGCAAGCGTCCGCGGGCTCGTGACGGGCGGCTCGAGGGGCATCGTCAGGCGCGGGTCGCGGTCATCGTGTCTCGCCGGCGACCGCGGCGATGGCGGACACGATGCGGGTGTAGCCCGTGCAACGGCACAGGTTGCCCGCGATCGCCTCGCGGATGCCGGCGTCGTCCGGGCCACCACCGGCCTCGAGGTACGCCTGCGCCGCCATGAGCATCCCCGGGGTGCAGATGCCGCACTGGGCGCCGCCATGCTCGAGGAACGCCTGCTGCAGAGGAGCGAGGCCATCCGGCCCCGCCAGCCCTTCGACGGTGCGCACGTCCGCGCCGTCCACCTGGCACATCGGCACGAGACAGGAGTCCACGACGCGTCCGTCGAGCAGCACGGAGCAGGCACCGCACTCGCCCTCGCCGCACCCCTCCTTGGTGCCCGTCAGGCCGAGGTCCTCGCGAAGCGCGTCCAGGAGGCGCCGCATGCCGGGGGTCTCGAGCTCGATCGCCTCGCCGTTGACCGTGAACCGCGTGCTCACGCGGACGCGTCCCTCGATGCCATCGCGGCGACGATCCGCTCCGGGGTCGCGGGCAGGTCGTGGATCCAGACACCCGTCGCGTCGTGGATGGCGGCGACCACCGCCGGCGCGCCCACGTCCATGGGCAGCTCGCCCACGCCCTTCGCACCGTGGGGCACGCCGCTGAAGGGCGCCTCCACCAGGATCGCCTCGATGCGTGGCGCGTCCAGCGCGGTCGGGATGAGGTAGGTCGCGAGACGGTCGTTGAGGTACCGGCCGTCCACCAGCTTCATCTCCTCGATGGTCGCGTAGCCCACCGCCTGGAGCGTGCCGCCCTCGACCTGGCCCGCCGCGAGCACGGGGTGGATGACCCGCCCGACATCGTCCGCGGCGACCACCGAGCGGACCGCGACCTCGCCGGTGTCCAGGTCCACGTCCACCTCCGCGACCGCCGCGGCCCAGCCGAACGCCGGGTACGCATCGCCGGTGTAGGTCGCGTCGTCGAAGTGGACCCCCGGGTACGGCTCGAACCGCTGCTCGATGCGCACCGGGCCGTGGTCCCGCGCGTATGCCGCGGCCGAGACGTTGAACGGCAGCCCGGTCGCGGCCTCGACCTGCTCCTTGAGGCGACGTGCCGCCTGGATGACCAGGCCGCCCACGACCATCGCGGTCCGGGACGCCACCGTGGGGCCGCTGTCCGGGACGAGCGAGGTGTCCACCGGCGCAAGGTCCACGTCGTCCTCGGCGAGGCCGAGCTCCGCGGCCACCAGCTGCGGGAAGATGGTCTTGGTGCCCTGGCCCATCTCGGTCGAGGCGATGCCGATGACGGGCCGACCCTCCCCGTCCAGGTCCACGTGCACCACGCTCGCGAGATGGACCTCGCCACTGCCCGTGAAGCCCGCACCGTGCCACGCGAGGGCGAGCCCGATGCCGTGCGCCGAGACCGGCGATGACCCGTCGCCGGTGGCCCGCTGCCCGGCGGTGCGTGCGCGGATCCGCTCGAACTCGCTCGCCTCCGCGGCACGCTCGAGGACCTCGCGGCCCGCGACGCTCTCGCGCAGCACCTGCCCCGTGGGCGTGGTGCCGCCCAGCTCGTAGACCCAGCGGCGGCGGAGCTCGAGCGGCGACATGCCGAGCGCTTCCGCGACCCGGTTCACCTGCATCTCGGCCGCGAACTCGGTCTGGGGCGCCCCGAAGCCGCGGAATGCGCCGTTGGGGGGCGTGTTGGTCGCGGTCGCCGTGCCGACGATGCGCACCGCGGGGCACTGGTAGGGCCCACCCGCATGGAGCACGCCCCGCGAGAGCACGACCGGCGTGAGGGTGCAGTACGCGCCGCCATCCATGGTCACGTGGATGTCCTGCGCCACGAGCGTCCCGTCGCGCATGACCCCGGTGCGGTAGCGGACCACCGCCGGGTGGCGCTTGGTGGTGGCCGCGATGTCCTCGTGGCGCTCGTAGATCATGCGCACCGGGTGACCCGCCGCTCGTGCCAGCAGCGCCGCGTGGACCGCCACGATCGAGGGGTACTCCTCCTTCCCCCCGAAGCCCCCGCCCGTCTCGGTCTGGACGACGACCGCCTGGCTGTCGCTGAGCGCGAGGGCGCGCTTGAGCGCCGGCTGCACGTAGTAGGGGCACTGGAGCGAGCCGTACACGGTCACGCCGCCGTCGTCGCGAGGCACGGCGATCATCCCCTGGTTCTCGATGTACAGCTGCTCCTGGTGGCCCACCCGGTAGGTGCCCTCGATGACCAGGTCGGCGGTCGCCAGGGCCGCGTCAACGTCGCCGGTGCCCACCTCGTAGCGCGCGAACTCGTGGTCCGAGGCCAGCGGATCGAGCACCGGTTCGAGGGGCTGGGTCCGGGGGCGCACCGCATGGAGGGCGGCGCGCAGGGTCGCCTTGTCGGGGGCCGCGATGAGCGCCAGGGGCTCGGCGTGGTGCCTGATCTCCTCGGTGACCAGCACCGGCTGGTCGGGCTTGATGGACGCGATGACGTTCTCACCGGGGATGTCGGCCGCGGTGACCAGCACCACCCGGCGCCAATCGAAGGACTCGTCGAGGTCGAGACCCAGGAAGCGCGCGTGCGCCTCGGTGGACCGGATGGTGCCGCCGTACCACGCCCCCGGCACCACCATGTCGTCCACGTAGACGGCCCGCCCGGTGAGCTTGTCGGGGCCCTCGCGCCGGAGCGGCGCGGGTCGGGCGGCACCCGGCGTGGGCTGACCGGGCTCGATGACCACCGGCCCGGGGACCACCACCGGTGGCTCGGCGATGGTCGCGGTCGGGACCGGGCGAGGCATGGTCTCGGGGCTCGTCATGATCGACGAAGCGTGCGGGCCGTGGGCGTGGGCGTCAACTCGGTCGGGCGTCCCGGGCGACCCTCGGCCGATCATGGCCAGTTGCGCGGCGCTGCGACCGTCGCGGACATCCGTGGGCCACACGGGTCGCCCGGAGGGCTACGATCGGACGATGCGGTTGTATGTCGGCACCTACACCCGGCCGGCGGCCCATGTCGCCGATGCCCGCGGTCGCGGCATCCACGTCCTGGACATGGACCCGGCGACCGGCAGCCTCGTGCCCCGACAGGAGGTCGGCGGGATCGACGACCCGACCTACCTGTGCGTATCGCCGGACGGACGCAACCTGCACGCCGTGTGGGAGGTCGCGACGTGGCCCGAGGCGCTCGTCAGCTCGTATGCCATCGATCCCGACACCGGTGAGCTCGGCTACCTCGGTGTCCAGGGGACACGCGGATCGATCGCCTGCCATGTGGTCATGGACTCCCGTGCCCGGACGGCGTTCGTGGCCAACTACGGATCCGGGACCGTCGCCGCCTTCCCGACCCGGCCCGACGGCTCGCTGGCCGAGGCGTCGAGCGTCGACCAGCACGAGGGCAGCGGACCCGATGGGACGCGCCAGCAGGGTCCTCACGCCCACTGCATCGTCCTGGCACCGGACGAGCGGTTCGCCTTCAGCGCCGACCTGGGCACGGACGAGGTCATCGGCTACCGGATCGACCATCAGGCGCACGCCCTGATCCGCGACTCACGCCTCGCGATGACGCCCGGCTCGGGTCCCCGCCAGCTCGTGTTCTCACCGAGTGGCCGGCATGCGTGGGTGACCGGCGAGCTCGACGCCACGATGAGCGCGCTCGCGTACGACACGGGGTCGGGGACCTTCTCGCTGGTCGGCAGCTGGCCGATGCTGCCGGACGACTACCAGGGTGCCCGCTCCGGCGCGGACGTTGAGGTCCATCCATCCGGACGGTTCGTCTACGGCTCGAACCGTGGCCACGACTCCATCGCCATGTTCAAGGTCGACGAGGCTTCGGGCCGGCTGGATCCCATCGGCCATCGCTCCTCGGAAGGTCGTACACCGCGCGACTTCGTCATCACCCCGGACGGCCGTTTCCTGCTCGTGGGCAACCAGGACAGCGACACCATCGTGGTCATGCCCATCGACCAGGCGACCGGCGAGCTGGGCCCGACGGCCTTCGTGGCCACGGTCCCCACCCCGGCCTGCCTCAGGTTCGGTCCGGGACGGCCTCGAGGATGATCGCCTCAAGCGGGCGCAGCTGGAGGGTCGCCGTCGCCGCGGGCGCTGACATCGCCGGGTCCGCGCTGTCGTAGCGGACCGCCCATGACCGAGCGTCGCCGGCCGCCGTGAGCGCGAACGAAGCATCCCGGTCCGCGAAGTTCACGGCACACAGCAGCACCTGGCCCTCGTGCTCACGGCGCCAGGCGTAGACATCCGGCCCGGCGCTGACCTGGGATGAGGTGCCCAGCTGGAGCGCGGGCGACGCCCGCCGGAGCGCCAGGAGCGCGCGATAGGTGGCCAGCACCGAGTGTGGGTCACCCTCCTGCGCGGCGACGTTGCGGGTGCCCGAATCGGGCGAGAAGGGGAGCCACGGGTGCCCCGTCGTGAAGCCCCGCCCGGTGCCACCGGTCCAGGGCATCGGACCGCGGCACTGGTCACGGTTCCACCACGGCGCCCAGAGCCGCTGGATCAGCGACTGGCGGGCGGGCGGGTCGACGATGTCACGCCGCGGGATCACGCTGTCCCCCAGCCCGATCTCCTCGCCGTAGTACAGGAACGGCGTGCCCCGTGACGCGAGCAGGAGCACGGCAGCGGCCTTGGCGAGCGCGTCCTGGTCGAGGCCGCCCAGCCCCTTGCCGTCGCGCAGGCGGGTCACCTGCCGCGATCGATCGTGGTTCGAGAGCACGAGGGTGGGCCACTTGTCGCCGACGTACCCCTCGTCCTGGACCCGCTGCGACTCGGCCCACGCCGGCGCCGACCATGCCGTCTCGATGGTCCGGAAGTCGAACACGAGGTGGCGCGGCTCGACGAAGGGCAGCGCGCCCGGGACCCCCGTGCCGCTGAACTGCTCTCCCACGGTCATGCGCCCCGGCTGCTCATCGACCACCGCACGGAACTCGCGGAGCCAGCCGTGGAGCTCGGGCTGCTCCTTGTCGTACAGGTGATCCTGGCGGAAGTACGCGCCACGGCCCTGCCAGCGTCGGGGATCCCGGATGGCCGGGTTGTCCGGCAGCTCGGCGTGCTTGAAGAAGGCGTTGAACACGTCCAGCCGGAAGCCGTCCACGCCTCGCTCGAGCCAGCCCCTGATCATCGCCATCTGGGCGTCGCGCACCTCTGCAGAGCGCCAGTCCAGCTCCGGCTGCTGGGCCAGGAAGGTGTGCATGTAGAACTGCTCGCGTGCCGGCTCCCAGGTCCATGCCGGCCCGCCGAAGAACGACTGCCAGTTGTTGGGCGGCCGCGGGCGGCCGCGCCGGTCCGTGCCCGCGGCATCGCGCCAGATGTACCAGTCCGCGTGCTCGCCCGTGCGCGACCGTCGGGAGTCCTGGAACCAGCGGTGCTGGTCGCTGGTGTGGTTCATGACCAGGTCGAGGACCACCCGGAGGCCGAGCCCGTGCGCCGTCGCGACGAGGTCGTCGAAGTCAGCCATGGAGCCGTAGAGGGGATCGACGGCGCTGTGGTCGGCGACGTCGTAGCCGATGTCCAGCCCCGGCGACGGGTAGATGGGCGAGAGCCACACGGCATCGACGCCCAGCCGCTGGAGGTGAGCCAGCCGGTCGATGATGCCGCGCAGGTCACCGATGCCGTCCCCGTCGGTGTCCTGGAGGCTCCGTGGGTAGACCTGGTAGGTCACGCCCCGCTGCCACCAGTCGTTCCCGAAGACGGGGTCAGCGATGGGCGGCGGCGCGGGCGCCCCGACGTCACTCATGTCATGCCTCCTCGCGTCCCCTGCGCAGCGCGCGACCCGGCAGCGCGCCCGTGTGCACGCCATCGTCCACCACGACCACCCCGTTCACGATGACGTACGGGATGCCCACCGGGAACGAGCGGGGCCGGTCGTACGTGGCGGTCGACGCGACGGTCGCCGGGTCGAACACGGTGATGTCGGCGCGCATCCCGTCCCTGAGCATCCCGCGGTCCGGGATGCCCAGGCGCGCCGCGGGCGCGGACGTGAGCTTGCGCACGGCCTCCTCGAGGCCCATGAGCCGCTGGTCCCGCACGAACTCCCCCAGCACCCGGGGAAAGGAGCCCCAGGTGCGCGGCGAGGGCTTCTCGCCCACGAACGTGGAGTCGGTGCCCACCATCGACACGGGGTGCGACAGGAAGGGCCCCAGGCTGCCATGCGCCGGGCCAGGCGTGACCTGGTTGGTGCGCAGGTCCTCGGCGAGCAGCAGGTCGCAGACGGTGTCCACGACATCCGCGCCGGACGCGCGCATCAGCTCGCCGAGGGTGCGTCCCTCCCAGTCCCGATAGGCGTCGGTGCGCAGGGCACCCAGCCGCACCTCGTCCCAGGCGCTGGGGCCCGCGAACATGACCCCGCGGGCGGCGATCTCGGCCCGCAGGCGATCCCTCACCCCGCGGTCCGTGAGCCGCTCCATGAGCGGCGCCGGCCCTCCCGCCTGCACCCACGGCGGCAGCATGATGAGCAGACGCGTGCTCGCCCACTCATAGGGGTAGGTATCCCACGTGACATCCTGCCCGATCGCGCGCGCCTCCTCGACCAGGCCGATCATCGCCTCCGCTGGCCCGGGCGCCGTCGAGCGCCGGTAGAAGTGGGTGATGTGGACCGGGCCGCCACCAAGCCGGCCGATCTCGATGGCCTCCCGGAACGGGTCGAGGAAGCGGTCGCCCAGCGCGTAGCGCACGTGCGTGTGGTAGATGCCGCGGTGGCGGGCCGCCTCGGCCGCCAGCGCCGCCAGCTCGTCGGTGGTCGCGAACGCACCCGGTGGATAGTCGAGGCCGGACGAGATGCCGAACGCGCCCTCCTCCATGGACTCCCGCAGGAGGCCACGCATCCGGTCCAGCGCGACCGCGTCGGCGGGCACGTCGTCCCATCCCAGCGCCTCGATGCGCAGCGCCGAGTTGCCCACCATGAACGCGAGGTTGACGGCGACGCGACGATCGAATCGGCGGAGGTAGGAATCGGTCGAGCCCCAGTCGAGGTCGAGACCGTCGGGCAGGCCGTCCAGCCCGGCGTTGAGGCGCGCGAACGCGAGCAGGTCGTCGCGTGAGCGGAACGGCGCGTAGCTGTTGCCGTCGACGCCGATGACCTCGGTGGTCACGCCCTGGCGGACCTTGGGCTCGTGGCGCGGTTCGGCGAGGACCATGAGGCCGGAGTGGGAGTGGAGGTCGATGAAGCCTGGCGCGACGACCAGGCCCGTCGCGTCGATCCGCCGCCCGGCGTCGGGCGCCCGCGCGTCCACGGGCAGGATGGTCAACCGGTCGCCATGGACGGCGACGTCCGCCGCGACCCCGGGCTCGCCGGTCCCATCCACGACGGTGCCGCCGTGGATGAGGAGGTCACATGCATCCATTCGTCAACGGTACCGCGCCGTGCGTGGCCGGGCCGCCCAGGAGTGCGACCGGCGGCGCGTATGATGCGGCTGCCCCGGCACCGGCTCGAACTCGGGCACGGCGGACCGGAGGCCCCCCGGAGGTGCTCGAGATGGCGCGGACACGCCGAACGGTCCTGGTCACGGCGCTCTCGGCGGCGATGGCCATCTCGGTGCTGGCCGGCCCCGCGGCGCAGGCCCAGGGCGGCCCGTTCTGCGTGATCCTCAGCGCCGCGGAGGTCAGTGCCGCGGTGGGTGCGGAGATCGCGCCGAACTACGGCGACGACCGCTCCTGCAACTACGCATCCACCGCCCAGGACGTGTTCACGTTCCTGAACGTCACCAACGGCGGCACCCGGATGGAGATCGCCAAGAGCATCTTCGAGGATGGGGCGGACGTGACGGTCGCGGGGCAGCCGGGCTGGCTGAAGACCGGCGGCTTCGACTCCTACCTGTGGATCGACCGGGGCGACGGCGACACGCTGTCGTTCCAGCTGCTCTCGCCACCCGAGGGGGTCGATGCGAAAGCCGCGCTCGAGGGGCTGGGGGCGCTCGCCTTCCCCAGGCTCGCAACGCTGGCCATCCCCACGCCGACCCCGACCCCGGCGCCGACGCCCATCGTCCAGCAGGATCCCGAGCTCGCCGCGCGTTTCCCGACCGAGATCGGCGGCACGCCGGTCCAGGTCCAGACCATCACCGAGGGGCTCACCATGGAGCCCGAGGCGCAGGCCCAGGTGGAGCAGCTCCTGGCGACCCAGGGCAAGACCCTGTCCGATCTCAGCTTCGGCTTCGCGTTCAGCATGGCCCCGCCGTACGGGATCTATGCGCTCCGGCTCAAGGGTGCCGACGCGAGTGCGTTCCGGGACGCGTTCATCGAGATGTCCAACATGGATGGCACACCCACGCCCGCGCAGATCGGTGGCAAGGACGTGCTGGTGGCGACGATCGACGGCCAGACCCAGCACGTGTACACCAAGGACGACGCCATCTGGCAGGTGACCGCTGAAGAGCCGGTCCTCACGGAGATCCTCCAGAAGCTGCCCTGATCGGTCAGGCCGGGAGCAGGCGCCCTCGGACCCAGGCGCCCCGGACCATCCCGTCGCGCTCGCGGAACACCAGGCGGCTCACCAGCTCCGCGGGGTCGTCGCTGTCCTCGCCAGCCGGCGGCAGCGTCGGCCGGGGATCCACCACGATGAGGTCGGCCTCCTTGCCTGCCTCGAGCGAGCCGATGACATCGTCCACGCCCAGCGCCCGAGCGCCCCCCAGCGTGGCGAGTCGGAGCATCTCCAGCGGGTCGGGAGCGGGACGTGGGTCGCCGGTCCTCACGCGCAGCGCGTTGGCCGCGTAGAAGCCGATGCGGGCCTGGGAGAACACCGAGAGCTCGGGGCCGCCCGCGACATCGGAGCCGAGGCCCACCACCGCGCCGGCCTCGAGGTATCGTGCGAGGGGCATCACGCCGCTCTCGATGAACAGGTTCGAGGCAGGGCAGTGGGCGATGCGGGTGTCGGTCTCGACCAGCCGCGCCAGCTCCCGGTCCGACAGGTGGATGGCATGGGCGAGGACGGTGCGCGGCCCCAGGCCCCCCGCCCGGTCATAGACATCGAGATAGTCGCGTGCGTCCGGGAACAGCCCTGCGACGGTGGCCATCTCCTGGGCGTCCTCGGACACGTGTGTCTGCCAGACCGCACCCCGCTCACGGGCGAGCGTGGCCGACTCGCGCAACATCTCCCCGCTGCAGCTGACCGCGAAGCGGGGCGTGAACGCGTACCGCAGGCGGCCGTTCGCGGCCCCATCCCACCGCTCGGCCAGCTCGACGCTCTCCCGGAGCGATCGGTCGAGGCGCTGCGACGCCGGGGTCTCGTCGTCGTAGCTCAGCCGGTCCATCATCACCGCGCCGATGGTCGCCCGGATGCCATGCGCCTCTGCCGCCCGGAAGGCTGCATCGGTGCTGTCCGCCCAGACGGCGGAGTAGGCGAGGATGGAGGTCGTGCCCGCGGCAGCCATCGCCGCGAGGACCTGGGGCACCTGCACCTCCGCGACCGCCGCCCGGAAGGCGCGCTCCCTCGCGAAGATATGGCGCTCGAGCCACGCCAGCAGGTCCATCCCGGCACCCAACCCTGCCGCCGGCACCTGCGGCAGGTGGACGTGCAGGTCCACCAGGCCAGGCAGGAGGACCATCGGTCGCAGGTCCAGCACCGGGATGCCGGGCGCGGCCCCCGGCCAGCGCTCGACGCGCGCGATGGTGCCCTCGGGACCCACCTCCAGCAGGGCGTCCGGCTCGTAGCGGACCCCACCGCTCCCGAGCGGCGTCAGCAGCCGCGCGCGCAGCGCGAAGGGCGGGCCGGACGGCAGGTCCGGGAGCGCGGGGCCATCGACGGGTCGTGCCATGGCCATATCATGCGGTCCAGCCCAGCTCGCGGCGGCCCTCACGGCCGTCACGCCATATCATGGGCACCCGCGTCCGAGCGTCCCGGATGCACGTCGTCCCCTACTGCGAGGTTCCATCAGACACATGCGCCCAGACATGCGCCGCGTCGCTCCGCTCATGCTCGGGGTCGCGCTCGCGACCACCATCCTCGCGGCACCCGTGGCCGCGCAGGACGAGACCTTCCCGCCCGAGGAGTCCCTGCCGCCCCCGGTCTGCGACATCCTCACCGCCGACGAGGTGTCCGCCGCGTTGGGCGAGACGCTGACGCTCGCATATGGCGAAAGCACCTGGTGCCAGTTCGAGGCAGCCCCCGAGCGGATCCTGGGGCTGTACACCTCCATCGCGGAAGGCGTGACCCGGCAGGAGATGATCGAGGTGCTGTGCTCGGCGCCCGAGTCGCCCGCGCCGGGCGCGTCGGTGGCGCCCTGCGGCCTCGAGGTCCCGGTCGGGACCTCGACCGGCTCGTACATCTCGGACAGCTTCGGCGGCAGGCTGTTCGTCGATGTCGAGAACGGCGACCCGCTGGACCTCCAGCTGGTGGGTGAGCTCGCCGAGGGCGTCGACAAGCTCGCGGCGATGACCGCGCTGGGCGCGCTCGCGCTGCCCCGATTGGGTGCCCTGCCCGATCCGACAGCCGAGCCCACCGAGGCCGCCGTCGAACAGGATGGCGAGCTGGCCGCCCTGTTCCCGGCCGACGTCGCCGGCTCCGCCCTCACGGTGGAGACGCGCCGGGGCGAGTCGGCGCTCGTGGACTCGGAGCCCGGCATCAGGGAGGTGATGCTCGCTGCCCTGGCCGCCCAGGGCGCGTCGATCGAGGACCTCTCGATCGGCTATGGCTTCGGCGACACGGCCCAGATCATCGCCCTCCGCGTCCGTGGCGCCGATATCCGCCCGTACGTCCAGGACCTCCTGGGTGCGTTCATCAGTGGCCCCGTCCCCTCGATGACGCCACAGGGCGTCGCGCCGGGCAAGGACGTCAGCTCCATCACCGCGGACGGACAGCAGGTGTTCGTGTACCCCAAGGACGACGTGCTGTGGCTGGTCGTGGCCGATGGCGCGGCGCTCATCGAGAGCTTCGCCGAGCTCCCCTGAGCACACCCGCCGCGGGCTGACCCGCGGCCCGCATCACGCGACGACGAGGCCCGCTCCGTGGCGACACGGGGCGGGCCTCTAGAATGGCGACGGTCCGGCGTGCCTTCGCCAGTGGCACGTCCGGCGAGCGCCCGGAACATGAGGTGGACGGTCCGTGCAGCATTCGCGTCGGGTCCGTGGGGCATCGCTCCGCTGGGCAGTCATCGGTCTCTCCCTGACCCTGGCGAGCGCCGCGCTCGCGCCCGCCGCCCTGGGCCAGGGACCCTCGCCCGACGTGGCGCCCCTCGAGACCCCGGCGCTCGATGGCGAGCCGGTCACCGAACCCTCGGCCCTCTGCTCCGCGCTCACGGAGGCCGAGGTCAGCAGCGCGCTCGGCGTCGAGCTGCAGGTCGCGGACAGCACCGACTACGACTGCTCCTGGTACTCCGACTTCGTCACGAGCGACCTGGGGCTCCTCGTCACCCGCGACGCGGGCGACATCGAGCTGGACGGTCAGGGGACGTTCCCCGAGGGCGTCGCGGTCGACGTGTCCGGCGCACCCGGGTGGTTCGCCGCCGACGTCGGCGTGCTGTTCGTCGACCTTGGCGACGGGATGCTGTTCACGATCGAGCTGTCCGGCACCCCCGGCGAAGGGCTCGACGTGCGCGAGGCGCTGACCGGGCTCGCCACGCTCGCCGTGCCGCGCCTGGCGACGATCCCGGTGCCGACCGAGGTGCCGGTGCCGACGCCAGAGGGGGACCCGGTCCTCGAGGCGCTCATCCCGACGAGGCTGGGCGATGTCGAGCTGTTCATCGACGTCTACTCGGCGAACGACGTCCTCGCGACCCTCGACCCGACCAATCCCGACCCGACGGACAACATGGCCGACCTCG
Organism: Candidatus Limnocylindrales bacterium; assembly: GCA_040510715.1. Classification (GTDB taxonomy): domain Bacteria; phylum Chloroflexota; class Limnocylindria; order Limnocylindrales; family CSP1-4; genus JAFMJV01. The sequence continues at coordinate 1,826 of JBEVIK010000085.1, read as the reverse complement.
CGAGCGTCATCGAGCCACACGGGAAGACACTCGACGACGTGAGCTTCGCGGATGCCTACTTCGACACCGGCCAGGCCATCGGCGGCCTGCTCGCGGTCCGGGTCGCTGGCGCCGAGGTGGCCGACTTCCAGGACGCGCTCTTCGATGCCCTCATCCAGATCGAGGACCCCCATCGAAGGCCCGGGACCATCGCGGGTCGCCAGGTCACCCTGGTCACCGAGGGACCCCCGGTCAGCGAGAGCCCCGACCCGTCGTCGGAACCAGGCGACCCGTTGGTGCAGACGTCGTACGTCTACCCCGCGGGAGACGTGCTGTTCATCGTCGGCGCCGATGAGCCGCAGCTGACCCAGCTGTTCGAGCAGCTTCCCTGAGCGGCACGGCAACGACGGGAGGCGTCACCCGCCCGTGAACGGCAAGCGGTCGGGCCATCCCCCCAGTGGGAAGACCCGACCGCAAGTGGCGGTGTACGTTTTCTGTTGGGCGGGATCGCCCCGCCGGCTGGGGTCAGCCCCCGATCTCCTTCTCGGAGACCGCAAGCTCGACATGTCCCTCTTCCGCCTCCGAGACCAGCGACTTCGGGATCTCCACCTCGTGATGGAAGATCCGTCCGCGCTTGATCCACACGGACCGGTCGTCGAGCCGGGTCACCGTACCCAGATCGACCCCTTCTCGATCGTGGACCCTCCAGCCCGGCTGGATGCCCGTCACCGCGTGCGTCATGAGTCCACCTCCTGTTCGCTGCGGTACAGGCCATCATCACGTGCGCGAGGGTCCGTGCGCGTGTCGCATAGGCCCCCGGACATTGCAGGCGCATAACGGACTGCCGGGCGCCGCGCCCGGCCGGGTGGACCGATAGGATGCGTCCGGTGTCCGACCCCACGCCTCCCGACGCCCCGGGACCCGGCGCCGGCCTGCGCGCCGTGGCGGTCTTCTGCGGGTCCCTGCCGGGCCGCGACCCCGTGTTCCTGGAGCGCGCGAGGTCCCTTGGCGCCCTGCTCGCCGAGCGCGGCATCACCCTGGTCTATGGCGGCGGACGGGTGGGCCTCATGGGCGCCGTCGCCGACGGGGCGCTGGGTGGTGGCGGGCGGGTGGTCGGGGTCATCCCGCGCGGGCTCGTGGACCGCGAGCTCGCGCATCGCGGCCTGGCGGACATCCGGGTGACGACGTCGATGCACGAGCGCAAGGCCACCATGGCCGACCTCTCGGATGCGTTCATCGCGCTGCCGGGTGGTGCGGGCACCCTCGACGAGCTGTTCGAGGCGTGGACCTGGACGATGCTGGGCATCCACACCAAGCCGTGCGCACTCCTGGATGTCGCGGGCTTCTACGCCGGATTGCGCCAGCACGTCGAGCACATGGTCCGGAGCGGCTTCATCGAATCCGTCCAGGTCGCTGGCCTGCTCGTGGATGACGACGCGGGCCGGCTGCTCGACCGGCTTGCCGCCTGGCAGGCGCCCGCACCCAAGTGGGCGGACGGGCCGCCGCCCTGAGGCTCAGCCGGTCGCGACGGGCCCGGCCGGTACCGGCTCGCCGTGCGCGATGTGGCGCAGCTCGCGCCAGATGAGCACCAGGAACACCGCCGACCCTGCGAATGCGAACCAGAACGGCGCCACCACCCCCAGCGCCTGGGCGAGCAGGCCGCCCAGCACCGAGCCGACCACGAGACCACCGAAGGTGCCCACGCTGTTGACGCTGCCCACGCGTCCCTGGAGCTCGAGGGGCACGGCGCGCTGGCGGATCGCGCTCGAGGTGGTGCCCCACACGAAGGCGTGCGCACCGAACACGAAGAAGATGGGCATCGCCACCAGGGGTGACGTGGTGAGCGC
>JBEVIK010000084.1:0-4119 GCA_040510715.1 Candidatus Limnocylindrales bacterium | reverse complement strand
CGCTCCGTTCGCGGCGCACCCGCGAGGCCGCGCGGCCGGCGGAGTGCCCGGTCTGCGCAGAGGTCACGCAGCGGGTCGGTGGCGTGCTCCGGCACCTCGTGCGGCTCACCGCCGACCCCGCGTGGGCGGACGCAGCGGGAGATGCCGAGCTGTGCCTCGACCACCTCCTGGCGATGATGGCGGCCCCGGGTCGACCGTCGGGCTGGGACACCGCCGAGCGCCGCCAGCTCGAGCGAGTGCATCGGGTGCGCGAGCGCCTCATCGCGTTCGCCGACCACTCGGCCCATGACCGGCGACACCATCAGACGGCGGATGAACGAGCCTCGGTGGACGAGGCGGCGGCGCTCCTGGGTGCCGCCACGGGCGAGCAGCGCGGGCGCTAGGACGTTGCCGGTGTCTCCGACACCATGCCCTGCGACCCCGCGTAGTCCCAGGCGTCGATCTCGGGCGGCGTGACACCCAGGGCGGTCAGCGCCGTGCACACCTGGCTGCGATGGTCCGTGCCGTGGTGGATGACCTGGGCCAGCCGGATCCCCAGCGGAGCCGAGAACGACGATCCGTCATCGCGGTGCCGGGTCACCATCCGGTCCGCGTCGAGGTCACCCTCGAGGACGCGCGTCCAGACGGGGCCGTGGGACTCGATCGCGGCGCGGAGCGTCGCGAGGTCCGCGCTCTCCTCCTCGTCGAGGACTTCCACCCCGCCGCCGCTGAGCAGCCACAGGTAGGAGGAGTCCGCGTCCACCAGGTGCCGCAGGGTGTCGCTGATCGAGCCATAGGTGCCGGGCACCGTGCTGGCGAGCTGCTCCGGGGTGAGCGTCGCACAGGTATCGATGAGCGCGAGGGTCGCCCAGACGTGATGGCCGTAGGCGTGTCGCAGCAGTCGTCCGTCCATCACCGCACGGTAGCACCCGATCCAGCCCCGGAGGACGCTGCATCTCGACCGCTTCGGAGCGGCAGGATCAGCGCATGGTCGGTCCGATCCAGTCGGGGCGTGGGGGGACCTCCCCGGCGTCGAGCATGCTGTGCCACGCCTCGTCCGTGAGCCGGTCGCTGATCGGCTGCAGGAACTCGTAGTAGGAGTACACGCCACCGAGCGCGACGTGGAAGCGGCCCTTGTCGTCCGGGACCAGCACCAGCAGCTGATCGACATGGCCCGTGGCCACCTCGACGACGGTGATGGTGTCCGTGGCCCGGTCGCGGCCGCTCGCGATGTCGGCGATGATCGCCGACGGGTCATCGGGTGTCGGGATCGATCCGGGCCGAGTGTCGGATGTCCGCCACCACAGGTCTTCGAGCACGCCGCCCACGTACAGCAGGCGCTCGTTGTCGGTCTTGGAGATGGGCTCGCCGGCAAGCTCGTCGGCCGCGATGCGGGCCAGGAACCCCGCGAGGTCGCTGAAGTCCGTGAGGAGTCCGCGAAGCCGCGGATTGAGGAGTCCCCGTGCCCTCAGACCCTCGCGCTCGAGATCCGCCATCGCCTGGAGCCGCAGGAACGGGACGGGGTCAGGCTCCACCCAGTTCCGGGGCATCTCGGCCGGGCCCGAGTCGCCCATCTCGCCCACCGACTGCTTGGTGTACAGGATCGTGTCGTGCTTCAGCTCCGCGTACGAGCCGAAGCCGCTCTGGTGGTCCTTGGCGGTCCAGGCGTCGCTCTGCATGAAGTCGGGGAATGCGGTCCCGTGCGGCAGCCACATCGGCTCGATCGCCGCCAGCCACGCGTCGTAGACCGTGCTGCCCCAGGCCTCGTCGGGCCGGGCCGAGATCGCGCCGCGCATGGCAGCCATCTGATCGTCGTAGTGCAGGTAGTCCGTCTCGCCCGCGTCTCGCTGGATGGCGTAGGCGAAGTCCGAGCCGAATGCGGCCGCGAGGTCGAGGGGCGACGGGAGGAGGCGCGGCTCCGCCGGCGTTCCCACGTTCGGTGCCAGCAGCTGGTCGAGCACGAAGGAGTCCACCACGAAGCGCGTCCCCATGAGGCGGACAGCCGGACGCTCGCTGTCGATGCGGATCGGGCGCGCCGCGGTCAGGACGTCCGCGACGGAGGCGATCGTCCCATCCTCGGCCAGGGGAGCCGGATCGGCCATGGCCCCCGGCTGCGCCGACTCGATGGCGGTGGCGAGCTCGAACGGGGTGTAGTCGTCGGAGAGCCCGACCAGGAACGCCGTGGGCTCGTAGATGTCCCGCCACAGCTGCTCGAGGTCCTCGTCCCCGACGAGCGTGCGTGCCGCCAGCGCCGCGAGCCGAAGGCCTGATGCGTCGGCGCGGGTCAGGTCGTCCTGGAGCGCTCCGGGCAGCGCGAACGCGGTCTGTCCGAGCACGGACATGCCAAGGAAGTAGCGCGTGAGGGCCCTGGTGCGGGTGTAGTGACCCCGGGGGGTGTACAGCGAGTAGTCGATGTCGGTGCCCAGCAGCGGCGAACGTGTCAGCTCGTCGTGAGCCTTGATGAGTGCGAGCTCGGCGCGCCCGATGGCATCGAGGGTGCCCACCTTGAGGCCCAGCTGGCGTCCAGCGACCTGCAAAAGGGTCACGACGCGCTGCGCCGGATCGGCGAGCGTTGTCCCCTGGAGCTCCGTGGCTTGGGCCCGGGCATTGGCCAGCATCCCGGTGACGAGGTCCTCGAGGCGCGGCAGGAGGCGCTGGGTCTCGATGCCGCGGAGCACTCGGTCGAACACGAGGTGCCAGGCGTCGTAGATGGCGTCCGTGGTCACGAACACGGGTGTGCTGGTGTAGGGCTGGCTCTCGTACGCAGCGCTGAACCGGGGCATGTCTGAGGGCACGATGACGAATCCCTGGCGGCGCAGGACCTGGCGCACCGCGGGGTCCTCGAGCAACGCCTCGACGTCATCGCCCATCGACACACCACGCAGCGAATGCGGTGTGCGCGGTCCCTGGTAGGGCTGGTCGTCCGACGACAGCGGGACGAGGTTGTAGCTGCCGAACGTCGCGTCGCCGCCCGGCAGCGTGGCCGCCGCCGGGGCCCCGGAAGAGCCCGGCACCGGGGAGGTGTCGGGGTCGGCTGCCGCGACGGGCGCGCAGAGCGCCACGACGAGCACCAGGCTCGATGGCAGGGCCATCCGAGGGGATCGATGGGTGATCATGCGGGGCTCCTTTCGACGATGGCGGCTTCGGGCCGCCCATCCCGATCGATGTCGATGCATGTGGGTCTCCCAGGGCCGGGCAGCTCCGGGAGCGGCAGGAACGCGAAGCCCTGCCACCGCCAGGCGCTCGTCGCCACGATCCGCGCGCGGCGCAGCGTCGAGTAGGCGACCGCGATGGCCTCGGTGCACGCCGCCAGCCGCCGGACGGGCCGGACGAGCGTGCCGGCGACCCAGACCTCCGAGAGGTCGGTGTCCTGGTAGAGCCCGACGTGGGCGGTCAGGCCTGCTGCATCGGTCCACGAGCGACGTGGGAGTGACGCATTGAGCAGGGTCCGCTCGTACGGTCGGCGGAACGAGATGGCGATCTCGGGGATCCCGTCGCCGGTCACATCGCCCACCGAGGCATCGATCAGGCGCCGCATCGATGACACCGGCTGCCGCATGAGTCGCGCGCGCAGGCGATCGAGCGGTTCGGAGGCGGCTGACCCGGTGGTGGACGCCTCGGCGGCGATTCGGGTCGACACCAGCGACCACCAGGCCCCGTCGAGTGCGACGGCGTCCGCGCCGGCGACCGGGAGCCGCCACCTGGGGACGCGTATCTCGTCGCGGGTCAGCTCGAGGCGCCCGATACGGTGCGCCACGACCCCCGCGTCACCGCCCAGGACCTCGATGACCGTCGCCCAGATGGGGTCCGCCGACTCGCCGACCCGCAGGCGCACTGGAGCCACATGAGCGTCGGCTCCGTGGATCCGGATGCGGACCTCGGTGCGCGGGTCATCGGCGTCGACGGGCGGCGCGATGCTGATATCGAACGACCCGATCGTGCGGGAGGGGTCGCCCGGCAGGAGCACGACCGCGGTCGCCCTGGGGTCTGCGACATGGAGGCGCGTCGTCAGGCCCGTGTTCGAGATCCCCGCTGACAGCGGATCCGTGTCCGGCACGGCGACCAGGACGCGCTCGAGCGGGGCTCGCCGGGTTCCCGGAACGGGGCTTGGACCGGCGACCTGTCCAGCCCCCGGCGGGC
>JBEVIK010000083.1:0-8042 GCA_040510715.1 Candidatus Limnocylindrales bacterium | reverse complement strand
GGTTTCCGCGCTGGGTCGCCACCAGCTGCGCGCGAGTGATGTCCAGCGTCAGGGCGGTGTCCTGCTCCACCACCAGCCAGCCCTCGTAGCCGATGGCGGCGAGCGCCGCCATCGACCCGGGGATGTCGGAGTCGCCCTCGCCGAGCGGGCAGAACACCCCGGCCTTGACCGCGCCCACGAACCCGGCGCCGTCCGGGAGCGTCCCGAGCACGCTCGCCCGGCAGTCCTTGATGTGCACGTGGCGGACCGCTCCCGCGTAGTCCCGGATGCGTCGGACCGGGTCGGCGCCGCCGTACCGGAAGTGCCCCGTGTCGAGGCACAGGCCCACGAGCGAGGGGTCGAGCACCTCCATCAGCCGCTCGATCTCGTGGTCCGTCTCGATGTACGTCCCCGCGTGCGGGTGGATGACGGCCGGCAGCCCCAGCGACGCGACCAGCTCCGCCGCTCGATGGAGGTTGTCCACGAGCGTCCGGTGGCGGGCCGCGTCGAGCCGCGTCTGGGGATGGTCCGCGATGCGGCCGGACCAGCGCAGCCGGTCCGGCTCGTCGATCGCCTCGCACAGCACCGCGAACGGCCGCGATCCCTCGGGCGACGCGTCGCGGAGGCGGGTGACCTGCTCGCGCAGCCATTCGCGATCGGCCGCGGCCCGATCGGCGCGGCTGAAGTGCTGCGGCAGGAACGCGCCCACGAGCGCCAGCCCACGTCGCTCGAGACGGACACGTGCCTCACGGCCGGTGCCCAGATAGCCCGGCGCACCCAGCTCCGTGCCGCGATAGCCGATGCCCAGCATCCAGTCGAGCATCTCGTCGGGGCCGGGCACCCAGGCGTCGTCCGCGACGACCTCGTCCACCCCGAAGGAGCAGGGCGCGCTGGCGATCCGCCGGGCCGAGAGCGCACGGGTGGCGGTGCGGTCGGGTGCGCCGACGGTCACGCCCGGTTCCGCTCGCGGGGCAGGCTCGCCGCGTACGTCCGATACGCCTCCCGTACCAGGTCGCTCTCGGAGACCTCCGCGACCGGCACGTCCCACCAGCCGTCATAGCCCGGCACCTCCAGTGACGTGTCGGTCTCGACCACGATGACCAGCGGCCGGTCGATGGGCGGCTCCGCGGCGAGGGCCGTCTCGAGCTCGGCCGGGGCGTGCGCCGTGCGCACCTCGGCGCCCAGGCTCGCGGCGTTCGCGACGAGGTCGATGGGCAGCACGTCCCCGGTGAGCTGGCCGGTCGCGGGATCGCGGTACCGGAAGTCCTGGAACGTGCCGGCGCCGCCGCACTGACCCGACAGGTTGCGGATGCACCGGAAGCCGTGGTTGTCGAGGAGCACGATGGTGAGCGGGATGCGCTCCTGGACCGCGGTCACGAGCTCCGCGGACAGCATCAGCCACGAACCGTCGCCGACCATCACGACGACCCGTCGGTCGGGCTCCGCCATCGCGATCCCCACGCCACCGGCCACCTCGTAGCCCATGGTCGAGTAGCCGTACTCGAGGTGATAGCCGCCCGGCCGCGGGGTCCGCCACAGCTTGTGCAGGTCGCCCGGCAACCCGCCCGCCGCGCACACCACGATGCCGTCCCGCCCGGCCGCCGCATTGACCAGCCGGATCGCCTCGGGCTGCGAGACATGCGTGGGCGTGCGGAGGCGTCCGACCCGGTCCACCTCGGTGTTCCAGGCCTCCCGCAGCCGCTCCTGCGCCGCGCGCCGCTCGGCCGGGACGCCTGCCCAGCCCCGGGCCTCGAGCGCGGCCCCCAGCTCGTCGAGCGTGACCCGGGCATCACCCACGAGCGGGATGGCACGGGCCTTCGCGGCGTCGAGCCCGGTGACGTTGACCGCCACGAACCGCACGTCGGGCTCCTGCCACGCGGTCCAGCTGGCGGTGGTGAAGTCCGAGAGCCGGGTGCCCACCGCGAGCACGAGGTCGGCGTCGCGCGCGAGGGCGTTGCCCGCCGACCCGCCGGTCGCGCCCACGGCGCCCATCTGCAGCGGATGGTCCCAGGGGAGCGCGCCCTTGCCGGCCTGGGTCTCGGTGACCGGGATGCCGAAGCGGCTCGCGAACGCGTCGAGCGCGGACTCCGCACCCGAGTAGCGGACGCCGCCGCCACACACCAGCATGGGTCGATGGGCCGCGGCGAGGGCGTCGGCGGCGCGTGCCAGGAGCGCCGTGTCCGGACGCTGGCGCGGGATCACCCACGTCCGCTCCTCGAACATCCCCTCCGGGAAGTCCCACGCCTCGGCCTGGACGTCCTGGGGCAGCGCGAGCGTCACGGCGCCCGTCTCCGACGGCGAGGTGAGCACCCGGAACGCGGCCGGGAGCGCCGTGACCAGCTGCTCGGGGCGGGCGATGCGGTCCCAGTAGCGCGACACCGGCCGGAGCGTGTCGTTGACGCTCGCGTCCTGGCTGTCCTCGCGCTCGAGCTGCTGGAGGACGGGCGTCACGCGACGTGTCGCGAACAGGTCGCCCGGCAGCAGCAGCACCGGGACCCGGTTGACGGTCGCGGTCGCGGCACCCGTCACGAGGTTGGTGGCACCAGGTCCGATGGACGTGGTCACCGCGAGCGCGCGCAGCCGGCGCGACTGGCGGGCGTACGCCGTCGCCATGTGGACGAGGCCCTGCTCGTTGCGACCCTGGATGTAGCGCAGGGCATCGCCGCCGCGGAGCGCGTCGGCCTCGAGGGCCTCGCCCATGCCCGCGACGTTGCCGTGCCCGAAGATGCCCAGGACCGCATCGATGAACCGGTGGCGCTCACCATCGCGCTCGACGTGCTGACGGCGCAGGTACGCGACCACCGCCTGGGCGGCGGTCATGCGACGGGTCTCGCTCATGCTCGGGCCCATCGTAGGCGGCCGGACCCGGCCCCGCTACGCTGGCCGCTGACCGAGCTCGTGCAGACAGGAGCGTTCGATGCGACTGGCGCAGGTGGGACAGCACGCGGATGACCTCGACCGGGCAGCCGCGTTCTACACGTCACTGCTGGGTGTGCCGCCGACGGCGCGGTTCGACCCTCCGGGCTTGCTGTTCTTCGACCTCGAGGGCGTGCGGCTGCTGCTCGAGCGCGGCCTTCCCTCGGCGACCATCTATCTCGCGGTGGACGACGTGCACGAGGCCCTGGAGCGCGTGCGCGGTTCGGTCGAGGTCGTGAGCGAGCCCCATGTCATCTTCCGCCACGACGACGACCGCCTCGGTCCTGCGGGGTCCGACGAGTGGCACGCCTTCATCCGCGACACGGAGGGCAACCTGGTGGGCCTCGTCGGCTGGACGAACGGCTGAGACGGGTATCCTCGGGGCATGTGCCGCAACATCACCGAGCTGCGCGGTCTCGAGCCCGCGGCGACGGACGAGGAGATCGAGGCTGCCGCCCGCCAGTACGTGCGCAAGGTGAGCGGCATCCGCGAGCCGAAGGACCGAAGCAACCCCGCGTTCGAAGCCGCGGTCGCCGAGATCGCACACACCACCGCGCACCTGCTGGCGGACCTGCCGGCCCGGCGCCAGCCGCCGAGCACGCTGCCGCCGCTGCGGCGCCCGGAGGTCAGGGCCCGCATCGCTGCTCGCGAGGCGCAGGTCCAGGCGAGCTAGGCGAGGAGACTATTCCGTGCGTCGGGTAGCGTGCTCCGCGCGTTCGACGCACACGGCCCCGAAGTCGCCGAGCGCGGAGCCGGCGTCGTCCGCGATCTCCTCGCGGGCCTGGAACCCTGGCTCGCGGATGTTGACCAGGATGCCGTAACGGGCCAGGTCGGCGCGCACGAACCCCACGTGGACCTCGAGCCCCCGGATGTTCGACCAGCGTGTCAGGGCGTGGCTCACGGTGTCCACGGTCGCGTCCGTGGCGCTCGGCCGGTACGTGAACTCGTGGATGCCCAGGGCGCTCGCGACGAGCAGCCGCTCGTACTGCCCGAGCTCCTGCAGTGACGCGAGCTCGGTGGTCTTGAGGATGCGCAGCGCCTGGGCGGCGCGTGCTCGCATGTCGGCGAATCGCTCGCGGACGTAGATGTCGGGGTACTCGAGGTCGTCCAGCAGCACGTGGTGTGCCTCCCGGTGCCCATCGATCGGCCGCTGCCGGTCGGATGGGGTGGCTCGTTCGTGGAGCGAAGGTAGTCCGTCGCCCCGCGCGTGCGGAGCGTCCGGTGGTACCGGTGGGTGCGCGCGAGAGGTCCGGCCCGGTGTGGTGGGGTGGGGCGGCATGGAACGGCCGCGCGCCCCGGGAGTGGGACACGCGGCCGGTCGGGAGGGAGGAGGGGACCGAGGGTCAGCCGAGGGTCAGCCGAGGACGACCCTCGTGGCGATGATCGAGCCGTCGGGCTGGAGCTGTCCCTGGACGGCGACCGAGCGACCCGCGGTGGCATCGGCGAGGGATGCCGACGCCGCGCCACGTGCCGCCCAGGTGGTCTCCGGGGTGACGCCGACCGTGGTGGTCGTGCCGTCCTCGCCGACGACCGTGAAGCCGTCCGCGGACGGGGTGCCCACCGTACCGAACGCGACGGCCGGCTGGACCTCGATGCCGGTCACGGTGTAGCTGCCATCGGCGTTGCGCGTCTGGACCACCCGCACCGGCTCGCCGACCAGGATGTCGGCGGTGGTGATGGTGGCCCCGTCGCGGGTGAGGACGACACCCGTGGTGTCGATGGTCCGGGTCCAGCCATCGGTGGTCTCGAGGACGAGGCTCGTGCCGTCGTTGGAGGCGACGGTCACGTACCCGCCCTCGCGGTCCCCGCGGGACCCGGGTCCGGCGAACCCCCGGCCACCGAAGGCAGGGCCCTCCTGTCCGGGGATGCCGAAGCCGCGACCGGGTCGGCCCTGGTCGAAGCCGCGGCGGCCGCCCATGTCGGGCCGCTCGGTGGTCTGGGTTGGCGCCGTCGAAGCGTCAGGGGTGGTGGTGGATGGGCTCTGCGCCGCCGCGCCGGCGGTCGTGAGCATGGTCGCGGCGAGCGCGATGCCCACCGCCGCGCGGGGGCCGGGTCGTCGGATATGTCTCGGGGTCGTCATGTCTGAGGCTCCTCGATATGGATGCGGACCGATCCGCTGGACGGTCCATATCCAACCGGTGCCCCATGACAGTGACGTGAGAGGGTCCGGCGACCCTCAGGGATCTCTCATCCGGCCGCGGGCGGGATGTTCTGGTTGCTCCGGAACAGGTTGCCCGGGTCCCAGCTCGCCTTGATCGAGGCGAGACGCCGGTAGGTGTCCGGCGGGTATGCCTCGTGCACCCCGTCGGGGCCCTGGTCCATCAGGAAGTTGACGTACGCGCCCGCGTCCCCCTGCCGCAACCCGTCGGCGAGAGAGGTGACCCACTGCTCGCGCCGCGCGAGGTCGTCGGGTCCGTGGAAGGACACGACCACGCCCATGATCCGGCGCGACCGATGGGCGTACGCCGTCGCGTCCCGCGGCACGCGCGCGATGGCGCCGCCCAGGACCCGCAGCTGGACCGCCCGCATGGGCGCGTCCGAGTCGGCAAGCCGCTCGAGGATGCGGCCTGCCATGGCCTCGTCCACGTGGTCGAGGAACAGCGTCCGCTGGACGGCCATGGGCCGGTACTCGGCGGCGCCCTCCTCGGGTGGGTACATGCCCGTGTAGGGCTGCTCGGCGACCATGTCCACGAGGGGCTCGGCAAGCGACCGGAACGGCGCCAGGACTCGTGCCCCCTCATCGGCCGGCCCGGCCCACGCCAGCATCGCCAGCAGCACGAGCTTGCCGTGATGCTCCTCGGGCAGGAAGGGCATCGGCGGGCAGGGCATCACGTTGAGGATCGTGGAGAGCCCGTCCGGCGCTGCCTCGGCGAGGTCGATGAACCCGGTGACGGTCGCGGGCGTGGCGGGCAGCATGAGCATCCCGCCCGTGAACTCGTGCACGTCCGCGAGCCGGTATCGCAGCCGGGTGACGACCCCGAAGTTGCCGCCCCCGCCACGAACGGCCCAGAACAGGTCGGGATGGTGGTCCGCGTCCGCCTCGAGCACCTGGCCGTCGGCGGTCACGAGCTCGACGCCCAGCAGGTTGTCGATGGTCATGCCGTGCTTGCGGGACAGGAAGCCCACACCGCCGCCGAGGGTGATGCCGCTGATGCCCACCGACCCGGTGTCACCGAACCCGGTGGCCAGCCCGTGCTCGACGGTCGCCGTCGTGAGCTCGCCAGCGGTCACCCCGGCACCCGCCCAGACCGTGCGCCCCTGGGTGTCGATGTCGATCGCGCGCAGCTGGCGGACGTCGATGACGAGGCCGCCGTCCGTGCTCGCGAACCCGCCCGCGCCGTGTCCGCCGCTGCGGACCGCGAGGGGCAGTCCGCTGTCGCGCGCGAACACCACGGCCGTTGCCGCATCCGCCGCATCGGCCACCTCGACGATGGCCGCGGGGTGCCGGTCGTAGCTCGCCAGGAACAGCTGCCGGACCGCGTCATAGCGGTCGTCCCCGGGGGTCAGGACGGTGCCCCGGATCGTGGATCGCAGAGCGTCGAGGTCGGGCGTGAGTGCCGTCGTCATGGGTGCCTCCTTGAATGATCGAGGATGCGGGTCCGGCGGGCTCCTGCTACCCGCACGCGCTGGGTGTCGCGCCCGCCGGGCTCCCCCCGACACCCTTGTGACCGGGCGAGAACCCGCGGATCATCGGTGGGGGCACGACAGGACCGATGGATCGGCCCGGTGCGCGGGGTCTGAGGGACGAGACCGACCACACGTGAGGAAGCGCATGCCATCCGGCCGACAGCCACCCGAGGACCCGACGTGGCTGCGCTGCGATGTCGGCCACGTCACGGAACCGGACCTGTCCACGGTCGATGCGCTCGCCACGGTGGCGCTCGAGTGCCGGCGTCATGGCGAGCGCCTGCTGCTGGTGGATGCGTCGCCGGCGCTCCGGGCGCTCATCGCGTTCGCGGGGCTCGAGCAGGTGCTGTGGACGGACGAGCCCTACGCCGCGCCCGACGCGGGCTCGAGCCGATCGGGGAGCCCGAACATCGGGAAGTAGCGCTCGGTGTCGAGGAAGAAGGTGATGCCGGCGATGCGCTGACCCCACAGCTCCAGCACCTGGAGCGACCACGGGTAGAGCGTCCCGTCCGGGCCGGGCTTGTACTGGCCGAACGCGGCCGACCCGTTGGCATGCGTCGGCACGAGCCGCGAGCCGCGGCATCCGACGCCGGGCCCGAGGCACCATGCGGCGATGTCCTTGTGGGTCCGCAGCCACAGGTCATAGGGCGGCATGTTCCAGTGGGCGTCGCTCTTGAGCAGCGAGGTCAATGCGTCCATGTCGTACCGCTCGAACGCGTCCACATAGCGCGCCAGGAGCTCCTGCCGTGCCTCGTCCATGGGCTCCGACTCGGCCGTCGCGAGGTCCGCGCTGGCGAGCGTGGCCCTCGCCCGCTGCAGGGCGCTGTTGACGGACACGACGGTCGTGTCGAGCAGCTCCGCCACCTCGGCGGCCGACCAGCGGAGCACCTCGCGCAGGATGAGCACCGCGCGCTGGCGGGGTGGCAGGTGCTGGAGCGCGGCCACGAACGCGAGACGGATCGACTCCCGCCGGAGCGCGACCTCGGCCGGGTCGCCGTCCATGGGCGCCACGAGCGCGTCGGGGACGGGCTCGATCCAGGCATCCTCGCCCATGGGCGCGGGAAGGGCCACGTCCGCGGTGGAGGCAGGACCCAGGTCCATCGGGCGCGCCCGCCGCTTGCGACCCTCCAGCATCGTGAGACACACGTTGGTGGCGATGCGGTACAGCCACGAGCGGAGCTGGGAGCGACCCTCGAAGCGGTCGAGCCCGCGCCACGCACGGACCATCGTGTCCTGGACCGCGTCCTCGGCCTCGAAGGTGGAGCCCAGCATCCGGTAGCAGTAGCCCGTGAGCTCCTTGCGGTAGGTCTCCAGCTCGGCGATGGAGGCGGGTGCAGCAGAAGGTCGGCTCAGATCGATGCCGGGATCGGTCACGGTCATGGGGTGGTCCTCCGGACCCGTGCAGCGGGTCACACTCGTCGCAAGACGACCATCCTAGACCTCGGGTCCGTCAGGACCTGTCAGGTTGGCTGACCCGACCGGGACGTCGCGCCGGGCGGATACGCTTGCTCGATGAGCGA
>JBEVIK010000082.1:0-14058 GCA_040510715.1 Candidatus Limnocylindrales bacterium | reverse complement strand
AGGTGCTCTCCGAAGGTCCGTCGTCCTTGTCGTCCGCTGATCCTCCTGTCATCCCGGTCGCGGCCCCCTCGTGAAGATCGGGATCGACCTCGGCACCGCCAACGTCCTCGTCTATGTCAAGGGCAGGGGCGTGGTCATCCGCGAGCCCTCCGTGGTCGCGGTGAGCGAGGACAACATGATCGTGGCCGTGGGCGAGGACGCCCGCGAGATGATCGGCCGCACGCCCGGCAACATCACCGCCATCCGGCCCATGAAGGACGGGGTCATCGCGGACTACGTCATCACGGAAGCGATGCTGCGGTACTTCATCCGCAAGGCCGGGCGCTCGTTCACCAAGCCCGATGTCATGATCAGCGTCCCATCGGGGGTCACGAGCGTCGAGAAGCGCGCCGTCCGGGACGCGGCCATCAAGGCCGGCGCTCGCGAGGCGTATCTCATCGAAGAGCCACTGGCGGCCGCCATCGGCGCCAACGTGCCCATCTCCGGCCCGTCGGGGAACCTCATCATCGACATCGGCGGCGGCACCAGCGAGATCGCGGTCATCGCGCTCGGTGGCATCGTGGTCAGCCGCTCCGTGCGGGTGGGCGGCAACCGCTTCGACGAGACCATCGCCTCGTACATCCGCAAGAAGTACAACCTCATGATCGGGGAGCGGACCGCGGAAGAGGTCAAGATCGCCATCGGCACGGCGCTGCCGCTGGACCGCGAGCTGCACATGGAGGTGCGCGGGCGGGACCTCATCGCGGGCCTGCCGCGGACGATCCCCCTCACCAGCTCCGAGGTCATGGAGGCGCTCGAGCAGCCGCTCCAGCAGGTGGTGGCGTCCGTCCGCCAGGTACTCGAGGAGACGCCCCCGGAGCTGTCCTCCGACATCATCGACAAGGGCATGGTCATGTCCGGCGGCGGCGCGCTGCTGCGCAACATCGACAAGCTGCTCACCCAGGTCACGGGCGTGCCCTGCCACGTCGCCGACAATGCCCTCAACTGCGTCGCGCTCGGCACCGGGCTCGCGCTCGAGCACTTCGACTTCTTCCGCAAGTCGCTGGTCCAGCGGGTCTGAGCGTCGTGTCCGGCCCGGAGCGCTCGTTCCTGGACCTGCACTGCCACAGCTCGGCCTCGTTCGATTCGGTCGCAGCCCCGGGGAAGCTGCTGGCCAAGGCGGTGCGCATCGGCCTGACCCACCTGGCCATCACCGACCACGAGCGCATCGATGGCGCGCTGCGGGCCCGGGACCTCGCGCCCGACGACATCACGGTCATCGTGGGCGAGGAGGTGCGGTCGTCGGACGGTGACATGATCGGCCTGTTCCTCGAGCGTGCCGTGCCTCCCGGCATGAGCGCCCAGGAGACCGCGGCCGCCATCCACGAGCAGGGGGGCATCGTGGGCCTGCCGCACCCCTTCGACCGGTTCCGCTCATCGGGCGGCAGCCGCGCCGCGGAACAGCAACGCGGCCTTGACGCCCTCGCCGCCTCCGTGGATTACGTCGAGGTCCACAACGCGCGAGCCTACCGGGATGCGAACCCCATGGCCGCGGCCTTCGCGGACGCGCACGGCCTCCCCGGCACCGCATCGTCGGACGCGCACAGCGTGATGGAGCTCGGGGTGGCCCAGACCGTGGTCGAGGGACCCGTCGAGGATGGTCCCAGCCTCCTTGCCGCCCTGTCGGGTGCGACCATCATCAAGGGTCGGGCCTCGTACCTGGTCAGGGGGTGGACCCCTATGGCGAAGGTCCTACAGCGGCTGCACGGCAATCGCCGTATCGTGGCCGCCATGCCCCCGCCCTCGAGCGCGGTCGAGCCGTGACCGAGCCGCGCGATCCTGCTGCCGACGGCCTCCCGACGCCCGCGGCCCCGGCCCCGGGTCATCCCTCGCTGATGCAGCAGATGGCCCATCCGGACCTGAGCGCCATCCCCGCCGAGGAGATCGAGGCGGCGGAGCGACTCGACCTGCCGGGTGTCAACGAGAACGTCGAGGAAGGCGCGGTCCCGCTGTCGCAGCGCCTCCGCTCGCCCCGCACGATCGTCTCGATCGTGGTCCCGCTCATCGTCCTGGTGCTGCTGTTCGCGGCGTTGCCCGGCTTCAAGCTCGACCAGCTCGCGAAGTACCTCTCCGAGGCCAACCCGTGGTGGCTGCTCGCGGCGCTTGCCATCTACTACGCGGGGTTCCCGCTCCGCGGATACCGCTGGGCACTCCTGGTCCGCGGCGCCGGATACCCGCTCAAGGTCAAGGACTCGACCGAGATCATCCTCATCAGCTGGCTCGTCAACTGCCTCGTGCCGGCGAAGCTGGGCGATGTCTACCGGGCGTACCTCCTGCGCATCAACACGGGCATCTCGTTGAGCACGACCTTCGGCACCGTGTTCATCGAGCGGATGTTCGACCTGATCGCCATCGCGACGCTCGGGCTCGCTGCTGGCTTCTGGAGCTTCCGCGACGGGATGTCGTCGGAGGTCCGGCTCATCTTCGGGTTCGGGCTCATCGTGCTCGTGGTGCTCGTGGTCGGGCTGTTCCTGGTGCGCAACTTCGGACGCCGCATCCTGACCCGCCTGCCCGTCCCCCGGCGCGCCGTGGAGCTGTACGACCTGTTCGAGGAGGGCATGTTCGCGATCGACCGGCGGACCGTGGTCGTCGTGGCGGTCGTGACGGGGCTGATCTGGACGACGGAGGCCCTGCGGCTGCTGTTCGTCATCGAGTCGATGCCCTTCCATGTCCAGATCGGCATCAGCGGCGCGTTCTTCATCGCGCTTATCACCTCGCTGCTCACGGCCGTGCCGTTCACGCCGGCCGGCCTGGGCCTCGCGGACGGCGCGATGGTGTTCCTGCTGACCGCCGTCTACGACGTGCCGCAGACCGAAGCGGTCGCCATCACGCTCGTGGACCGGGCCATCAGCGTGCTGTCCGTGATCATCGTGGGCGGCATCGCCTACGTGTTCTCGTCCAAGACGCGGGGTGACCCGGCCTTCACCAGGGGTGGTGGCAGCGACCCCGGCACCGGGGCCGTCCGGACCGCCGTGCCGGTCCCCGCCGCCGAGGAGCGCCGCTAGCCCGACCGTTGCCGGTCGCGACCGCGCGCCGGGAAACGGAACGACCGACCCCTGGGCCGGGCCGGTCGTCCGCGGTGAGGTGTTCGCGATGAGGTCGCGTCCCGCGACCCGGTGGCTAGTTGCGCTTGAGCATCCCGACCGCGCGCACCGACGCGTCCTGGGAGGGCTGGCGCACGGCGAGCCGCCGCATGCGCAGAGCCAGGTAGTACTCCATGACCTGCCGCACCTGCGGCTCGTTGAGCATGTCGTCCGCCCGCAGCGCGTACTCGACACGCGCCGTGGGATGGCTGGTACCGGCGGCCATCACGCCGAAGTAGCCAGGCGTGTCGCTCTCGTCTCGCAGCTCCCGGAGACCCCGCGCCAGCTTGGTCGCGGTCCCCAGGGACGGGGTCCGGTCTCCGCGCACGAGGCGCGAGATGGTGGAGTGGTCCACGCCGGATTGCTGGGCCAGCTGGCGCTGGGACATCTTCTTGGCCTTGAGCTGGGCGCGCAGCCACTCGTTGAAGGCGCGGCCGTTCTGGACGCTCATCTGACTCCCGATCATCGATACTGGGCGACGGTTGGGCACCGACCGCCGTCCTCGCCCGTGCTCACCGGGGTCCGACGGCTTGGCCATCATCGCCATCGGTACTGTTGACCGATATGGGAGAGAGGTACGGGTGCGGTCCGTGCCGACCGGTGCAGCGGAGATGTCGCCTGCGGTGCGGTCAGGCGCGTTCCGGTGCCGAGCCGGGGATGTGCACGCGGGCACCACCGCCATCCGTGGCGGGCACCACGGCGGACGCGTCGGCGACACCCGACTCGACCCACCCGGCGCCCAGGAAGGCCCGGACACGCCCCTGGTCCACGGCGTCCCAGCCCGACTCCAGGTCGGGTGTCTCGAGCAGCATGGGCACCCGGACGAGCCGCGGGTGACGCACCAGGTGTCCCAGACCGATCGTGCCGATCCGGCCGTCCCCGAGGTGCTCGTGCCGGTCCAGGCGGGAGCCCCTGCCGGCGCGATTGTCGTTGAGGTGGACCATCGCGAGGGCATCGGTGCCCATCGCGGCGTCCACGTCCGCCAGCAGCGTGTCGATGGCGACCGGCTCGTCCACCGCATATCCGGCGGCCCACAGGTGGGCCGTGTCGAGACAGACGCCCAGCCGCCCCGCGTCGATGCCGCGCCGCCCCGCCGCCTCGACGATCGCGGCGATCTCGTCCACCGTGACGCCGAGGCTGTCGCCCTGGCCCGCGGAGACCTCCAGCACGAGGCGCGGTGCCGGTGTCCCGCCGTCCGTGCCCGGTATGGGCTCGAGGATGCGGGCGATCGCCTCCGCGGCGTGCTCGACGCCTGTCGCCACGCCCGCTCCGCGGTGCGAACCCACGTGCGCGACGACCGCGTCCGCGCCGAGGTCCGCCGCGGCCGCCATCTCGCGACGCATCCGCTCGATCCCCCGGGCCTGGACCGCCGGGTCGGGCGATGCGAGGTTGACGAGGTACGAGGCGTGCACCACGAGGCGGATGTCCCAGGCGTCGAGGAGCGCCCGGAACCGGTCGATGTCGGCGAGGGGCGCCGCCGGCGCCGCCCACGCCTTCGGGTCGCCCGTGAACACCTGGATGACGGATGCGCCCACGGACCGGGCATGCTCGGCCGTTCGGAGCAGGCCGTGGCGGATGGGCACATGAGGACCGATGCGCCGGCCCGCGAGGCCCTCCCGTGCGAGCGCAGGCTCGATGTCCACGGCCGGGGCGGGGGACGCCATGACGCTCACGGCCACGCGAGCCCCGCGCGGACGGCGGCAAAGCCTGCCCTTGACGAGCGCCGCGTCCGCCCGGACCATCCCTGTGCGTGTCCGAGCCAGCGTCGCTGCCCCGCCGTCACACCCTGCGCGAGCGCGTGCTCCACGCGTTCATCGTGGACGGCCGGCTCGTGAGCATCCCGGCGCGCGAGCGCAAGCGGTACATCGTCCTCGAGTGGCTCGCGACCACGGACTTCGAGCCCGACCGGGACTACCCGGAACGGGACGTGGACATGCGCCTCGCGCTTCGCCACCGTGACGTGGCGGCCCTCCGCCGCTACCTCGTCGAGGGCCGCTACCTCGGGCGTGCGGATGGCGTCTACCGTCGCCGCCCCGAGGCGGATTGGCCGGCCGACCCGGCTGCCGACGTGGTGCCCGCCGGGCCTCCGTCGCCGGACAGCCCCGACGAGTAGCGCTCCCCGACGGTCGGCTCGATGAGCCCGTAGTCGCCGTCGCGACGGCGGTACAGCACCGCGGTCCGCTCGCTCTCGGCGTTCACGAACACGAAGAAGTCGTGGCCCAGCTCCTCCATCCGGGTCACGGCGTCCTCCTCGAACATCGGCTCGATGGCGAACCGCTTGACCTTGACGATGGTGGGCGGAGCGCTGTCGGGCGCCACGGACGACGTCGCCGGTGCTCCGACATCCGCCGCGGACCGGCGCTCCACGGGCTTGCTGCGCCGCTCCTTGTGGTCCACCACCTGGCGCTCCAGCCGGTCGACCACCTGGTCGGTGGCCGCCCGGTGCGACGCCGCCCGCGCCACGGCCCGCAACGGCCGGCCGTCCATGAGCAGCGTGACCTCGACGATGGCGGTCTCGTCCTGTGCCCGATGCGCCGCGCGGGAGAGCTCCACCGACGCATCGGTGCGGTCGTCCAGGAGGCGCTCGAGGCGACCCATCTTGCGCACCACGTACTCCCGATCGGCATCGGGGATGTCCAGGTTCCTGCCGGTGACGACGGTGCGCATGGATCCACCTCCTGCGACCGATGATAGGCGCACCGGCCCACCAGGGCTCGGTCGCGGACCCGGACGAGCCGGGGGGCGTGCGGTCAGCGGTCGCGCGCCAGGGTGAGCGCGGAGACCGCACGGGCACCCGCGTCGCGCAGCGCGCACGCGCACTCGGCGAGCGTCGCGCCGGTGGTCGTGACGTCGTCGATGAGGAGCACCCACCGCCCGGCGATCACGCCGCGGCGATCGGGCCGCACCGCGAACGCGCCGACGAGGTTGGCTGCCCGCTCGGTGCGTCCGAGCGCATGCTGGGCGAGTGTCCGGGTGCGTCGCTCGAGGGCGTACGACCAGGGCAGGCGGAGCTCGGCTGCGACCCCCCGCGCCAGGTCCTCCGCCTGGTCGAAGCCCCGCTCGCGGCGGCGCGCCGGATGGACCGGCACCGGAACCACCACCTCGCCACCCCGCCCGGCACGCCGCCAGCGCTCGGCCATCGCGCCCGCCAGCGTGGGCGCGAGGCGTCGCTCACCCCGGTACTTGAGCGCGTGCAGGGCTTCCCGCACGGGCCCGCCGAAGGTCGCGCACCACTCGAGCTGCACGATGCCCACCGGCAGCGGCGCGATGAGGCCGAGGGGCATGCCCGGAGGCTCGTCGAGGCGTCGCGCCAGCGGCACCCGGCAGCGCGAGCACAGGGGCACTCCTTCGAGACCGCACCCGGCGCACGTGGGGGGCAGCAGCAGGTCGAGCAGGCGACGCATGGCGACAGGGTGATCCGCGTCCCTTATCGCGCCGTTATCATCGCCGCCGATGACCCTGGGATCCGCGCCCGATGCCCCGGCGCAGGACGGGCCGCTCGACCCCGGCGCGGCCGCCATCGAGCGGGCCCAGCGCCGTGATCGCCTGATCCTGTTCGTCGCGGTCGTGATCGCGGTCCTTGGCCTCGGCCTGTTCCTGCGGCACCTGGCGTTCTTCATCCCCACGAACGCGTGGGGCTTCGACCTCGACGCATACCTCGATGCCGCGCGCCGCCTCGCCCGCGGCGACCTCGCGCTCCCGGGTGGCTCGATCTACGACGCCGACGCGCTCGTCGGGCCATTCCGGCCCGGCCCCTACAAGCTGTTCCTGTACTCGCCGCCGTTCGCGGCCGCGATGCTGCCGCTCACGGCGATCTCCATCGACAGCGCGAGGGTCGCGTGGTACGTGGGGCGCCTCGTGCTGTTCGGCGTGGCGTGCGCGGTGATGCCCGTCCGGCCCTCCATCCGCTTCCTCACGTTCGCCATCGCGGCGCTCACCAACCCGGTCATCGGGGACATGAACCTGGGCAACGTGAGCGTGCTCGTGACGAGCCTCCTCGCCATCACGTGGCGCTGGCTGGACCGGATCACGGGGTGCGTCGCGCTGGCGCTGGCCATGACCGTCCGCCCGATCCTCGGCCTGGTGCTCATCTGGAGCCTGCTGCGACGCCGCTGGTGGCCCGTGCTGTGGACCGTCGTGGCCGGCATCGTCATCGTCCTCCTGAGCCTGCCGTTCGTGGGCATCCAGACCTACCAGGACTACTTCACGGTGCTGCGCAACGTGTACGACGTGACCGGCCAGGACAACAACCGGGATGTGGGCTCACTGGTGCTGCGCGTGGGCGGCGGACCCTTGCTCGCGTCCATCGCGCTGTACGCCGGGTTCGCCGTGGCCGTCGGCGCGATGCTCCTGAGCCTGCGCTACGACCGCCAGACCGGGTTCATGGTCACCATCGGCGCGACGCTCCTGCTGTCGCCGCTGCTCTGGGACCACTACCTCACGACGCTCCTGCTCACGGGGGCCTTCCTTGCCCACCGGGGCCAGTGGTGGGGGCTCGCGCTGCCACTACTGGCGTGGGTCACGGGGCCCATGACGCCGCTCCTGGCGCTGGGTGCCACGGTCCTGCCGTTCCTCGTCCGACGACCCCGCGAGGACGCATCGACGTCGACCGGTGATGAGCCAGGGTTCACCGAGCGAGTGGATGCCGCGATGGGGTCCGTGGCCGGCGCCTGACCGGCGCCGAGGACCGCCGGTGCTCCCCGATCAGGCCCGCGGATGCTCCACGAGGCGGACGGGGTCACCCACTGACAGGCCTGCGCGCTCGACGGCGCCGGCGGGCAGCTCCACGACGCCCGCGGCACCCTTCACGGGGAGCACGAGCCCCGTCCACGGACGAAGCCCGGGCCGACTCGCCACCACGTGGCGGACACCGTCACCGTCGGGCGCGCCCACGAACAGGGCATCGATGGGGAAGCGCATGAACAGCATGTGGATGCTGTTGCTGGCGAGGTAGAGCCCCTCGTCGTCGGCGAGCGATGCACGACCCATGAGCCCCCGGAAGCGGCCCCAGAAGGAGCGCGCCATGGCGACCCGCGTCGTGATCACAGGCCCGTCCGGCCCGGCCCGCAGCAGCGAGGCATCGGCCGGACGCGCGGCATCGGTGTCGGACACCGACGCCCCCGCCGTCATACCGTGCCGCCCAGCTGCACCATGATGCTGATGATGGCCGGTCCCAGGATGACGATGAAGATCGACGGGAAGATGCAGCCCACGAGCGGGAACAGCATCTTGATGGGCGCCTTGGCGGCCATCTCCTCGGCCCGCTGGCGGCGCTCGATGCGCAGCTGCTCGGACTGGATCTGGAGCACCTTGCTGATGGACACGCCGAGGGTCTCGGCCTGGATCACGGCGCCGATGAAGTTGGTGAGCGCCGGCACCTCGGTGCGCGCCACGATGTCGCGGAGCGCCTCCTTGCGTGCCTTGCCCACCCGCACCTCGGCGAGCGCGCGCTGGAACTCGTCCGGCAGGGGGCCCTTCATCTTCTCGGTGACCTTGGTCAGCGCGGCGTCGAAGCCGAGGCCGGCACGCACCGAGATGGTCAGCAGGTCGAGCGCGTCCGGCAGCTCCAGGAGGATCGCCTTCTGGCGCTTGCGGATGCGCCGGCTCAGCCAGTACTCGGGGCCGATGAAGCCGATGCCCGCACCCGCGAGGCCGAGGATGAGGCCGAACGGGAGGTTGCGGCCGATGATCCCGAAGACGAGGAACAGGACACCGGCGACCGCGCCCGCGACGACCACCTTGAGGCCAAGGAAGTCCACGCTGCGCATGTCGTAGGGGTTGCCGGCCATCGCGAGTCGGCGCTCGGTGCCGCGCACCTTCTTGGTGCTCGTGAAGCGCTGCCCGATGCCCGACAGCCGCATGGCGAGCGGGCGGATGGTGCGCTCGTAGAACGGCTGCTGGAGCTCCAGCTCCTCGAGGGTCTTGGCCTGCATCGCACCCAGCTGGGTGAGACGTGCCTGGACGGGGTCGGCGCTGCTCCGGCCCACGAGGGCCACGACGACGAGCAGGATGCCGATACCGGCCATGAGCGCGAGGATGAGTGTCGGGTTCATGGCGCTACACCTCGATGTTGACGATGCGGCGGATGAACAGGAACCCGATGAGCATCATGAACCCGCCCGCGGCGAGGAGGCACACGCCGAGCGGCAGCCCGAACGCCTCGGGCGGCTTCTCGAACATCGGCCCGACGAACTGGGGTGCGATCGCCGAGATGATGGCCAGCAGGCCGATGGGCAGGAAGCCCACCACGTAGCCGGACATGCGGCCCTGTGCCGTGAGGGTGCGGATCTCACCCTTGATGCGCACGCGCTCCCGGATGGTGAACGCGATGGAGTCGAGGATCTCCGCGAGGTTGCCACCCACCTGGTGCTGGATGTTGATGGCCGTGGTCATGAGCTCCAGGTCGTCGGAGCGGACGCGCCGGGTGAGGTTGACGAGCGCCTGCTCGAAGGGCAGGCCGAGGTTGACCTCGCGGACCACGCGATTGAACTCCGTGGAGATGGGCGGCTGCGACTCGCGCACGACCATCTCGATGGACTGCAGGAAGGACGAGCCCGCGCGGAGCGAGTTCGCGATGAGCACGATGGTGTCGGCGAGACGCGAGTTGAACGCCTTGAGGCGGCCGCTCTTGCGCCGATTGAGCCAGAACGTGGGCAGCCAGAACCCGGCGATGCCGGAAAGCACGTACGCGAGCGGGTTGGCGAGGCTGGGGACGATGGTCGCGCCCAGGAGGTACACCACGGCCGGGATGCCGAGCACGGCACCCACCCGGATGGCGAGGAACTCCGAGGGCTTGAGGGCGAGGTCCGCCCGGGCCAGCTCGCGCGCCAGGTTGGCGCCCCAGTCGCGCTTCTCGACGATCTTGTTGAGGTCCGTCAGCGCCCGGGATCCGGCGAGCTGCTCGAGGAACGACTGCGCCTCCTGGCGCTTCTCCTCGCTCCGCTCGCCACCGGCGCCGCCGGCGGAGGCGTAGCGCTCCAGGCGTGCCTGGACGTCGTCCCGGCGCGCCCCGAACAGGCCCCAGAAGATGAGCAGGACGGCTGCCGCGGCGATGAGGCCTGCGACGAGCATCACGGGACTCATGGTCGGCTCCTAGTAGCGGAACCCGAACAGTCCGGGCGGCAGGGCGATGCCCATCTGCTCGAACTTCTCGGCGAACTTGGGCCGGATGCCGGTCGGCTTCAGGCGGCCCTGGATGACACCATCGACGACGCCCGTCTGCTCGAAGACGAACACGTCCTGCATCACGATCACATCACCCTCCATGCCCTGGATCTCGGTGATGTTGGTGATCTTGCGGCTGCCGTCCTTGAGACGGCTCTGGTGGACGATGAGGTCCACCGCGGAGGCGACCTGCTCCCGGATGGCCCGGAGCGGCAGGTCCACGCCTGCCATGAGCACCATCGTCTCGAGGCGCGCGAGCATGTCGCGCGGTCCGTTGGCGTGGCCCGTGGACATCGATCCGTCGTGGCCGGTGTTCATGGCCTGGAGCATGTCCAGCGCCTCACCCGAACGACACTCCCCGACGATGATGCGGTCGGGACGCATGCGCAGGGCGTTCCGCACGAGCTCGCGGATGGGCACCGCGCCCTTGCCCTCGATGTTGGGCGGTCGCGACTCGAGGGTGATGACGTGCTCCTGGCGGAGCTGGAGCTCGGCGGCGTCCTCGATGGTCACGATCCGCTCGTCGGTCGGGATGAACGACGAGAGGACGTTGAGCGAGGTCGTCTTGCCCGAGCCGGTACCACCGGACACGAAGATGTTGAGCCGTGCCTCGACGCACGCCTTCAGGAAGTCGAACATCTCGGGCGTGGCCGTGCCGAACCGGATGAGGTCGTCCACCGTGAACGGGGACGCCGAGAACTTCCGGACGGTGATGACCGGGCCCACCAGCGACAGCGGCGGGATGATCGCGTTGACGCGCGAGCCATCCACGAGGCGGGCGTCCACCATCGGGCTCGACTCGTCCACGCGGCGTCCGATGGGGGCGATGATGCGATCGATGATGCGCATCACGTGCTCGTCGTTCTGGAACGTGACGTTGGTCAGCTCCAGCTTGCCACTGCGCTCGATATAGACCTGGCGCGGGCCGTTGACCATGACTTCCGTGATGGACTCGTCGCGCAGGAGCGGCTCGAGCGGACCGAGACCGACGATCTCGTCGGTGATCTGCTCGAGCATCCGGACCCGCTCGGCGCGGGTGAGGGCGAGACCCTCCTCTTCGACCGCCCGGCCGAAGATCTCCTCGATCTGGCGACGGACCTCGATCTGGTTCGACAGGTCGAGCTTGGGGTCGAGATCCTGGATGACCCGCTGCTGGATGCGGAACTTGGTATCCCGGAACGACTCGCGCTGGGGCACCTGGGACAGCATCCGGCCCTGGGGCACGGGCAGGCCCGGACCACCGGGGCCCTGGGGGCCGCCCGGCGCCGGCGGGGTCGGGATCGCGCCATCCGCGCCCGGACGAGCGCTCTCGATGCGCCTCAACAGGGACATCGGGTCATCTCCCTCGATCAGTGGTGTGGTGGTGGGAGGTCATGGTCAGCGCCACGCGAACAGCTTCCGTGGCGCGGGTGCGCGCTCCGGCGTCGCGACCACCGCGGCGTCGCCGGCGACGGCCCGGGCGATGGCCAGGATGTCCTGGCTGACCTGGGCCTGCTTGTTGCTCCACATGAACGGCACGCCCCGGTTGAGGGCGTACACGACCGTCCGACCGTCGGAGATGATGGTGTGGTCCACCTTGCGGCCGATCGAGTTCTCCACGTCCGCGATACGGATGCCGTACGCGGAGTCGGAGCGGTTGAGGACGAGGCGGACCTTGTCCGAGCCGTAGCCCAGCTGGTCGGCCACCTCGAGGAACAGGCGGATGTTCTTGATGTTGGTGATCTCGAGCGTGAGCACGCCGAGCACCGTGTCGGACATGTCGAGCAGCGCGAGCGTCGAGTCCTGGAACACCGGTGCGGTGTCCACGATGACCACGTCGTGGGTCATCCGGAGTCGATCGACCACGCGTCGGATGTGCTCCGTGGTCACGAGCTCGGCCATCTCCGGGCTGGGGGGTGCGAGCAGCACCCGGATGCCCGTGCTATGGCTGATGAGCGCGCTGTCCACGTGCTCCGGCTCGCTGCCGCCCTCGCCCAGCACGTCCACGATGGACTTGTTGCGCGGGTTGAGGTTGAGCAGCACGCCCACGTCGCCGAACTGGAAGCTCGCGTCCATGAGCGCCACCGAGCGGCCCTGGTCGGCCGCGATGGCGACCGCCAGATTGACCGCCAGCGTCGTCCGCCCCACCCCGCCCTTGGGCGAGAAGAGGGTGATGACCCGACCGGCCTCGCGCTCCACCGGGAGCGTCACGGCGCTGGTCTGCTGGGGCTGTGCCACGACCATCCGGCCGATCTTCTCGCGCTCCCGGGAGTAGACCCCCCGGATGGCACCGCACAGCTCGTCGGCGCTGAAGGGCTTGACCAGGAACTCGCGAGCGCCGGCGAGCATGGAGCGTCGCAGGTAGTCCGCTTCGCCCTGGACGCTCATCATCACGACCGCGGCGGTGGGCACCGTGCGACCCAGCTCCTCGGTGGTGGCGATGCCGTCCATGCCCGGCATGTTGATGTCCATGAGGACGACGTCCGGGTTGAGCCGGGAGGCGATCTCGATCGCCTCCGGCCCGGACGCCGCCACGCCCACGACATCGATGTCGGTCTCGAACGAGAGCAGCTTGGCGAGGTGTTCCCGTGTCTCGAGGATGTCGTCGACCACGACGACCCGGATGGTGTCAGTCACCTCGCTCCGTCCTCCTGCTCAGGGTGGCCCGTCATCCCGCCGGTCAGGGGATGCGGGTGATGATCACGCGCGGAGGCAGGACGCCCCAGCGGTCGACCAGCTCACGAAGGGTGATGCCCGTGGTGTCCGTGTCCTCGGTGCCGACATCCTCGGGGGAGCGGAGCAGCAGGTACAGGTTGCCGTCGAGCTGCGCGAACCGGACGAGCTCCGCCTGCTGGGGCGTCACGCTCAGGATCGCGATGTTCTGGGGCTCCTCCTCGTCCTGGCTCGGCTCGGTGCCGACCGCGGGCAGGATGGTGCCCAGCACCTGGACGTTCTGGACCAGGACCTTGACCGTGGTGTTGTTGAGCCACTCGTCCTGGAGCTTGGTCACGGGCAGGCCCTGCGGGTCGCGGAACTCGGCCACGACGGGTGCCTTGTTGGGATCGGGCTGGTCGGTGACGGAGAACATCACGTCCACGTAGTCGCCCGCCTGGATGAGCGAGCCGACGCCCGACAATGAGTTGACGGGCACCGCCATCGCGCGCTGACCGGCCGCGAGGCCCGTGGTCACGTCGAGCGCGTTGACGCTGCCGCTCGTGAAGTCGGCGGAGGTGAAGGGGTTGCCCGGGAGGACCGTGCGGCGCACGACGCGCCCGACCAGGACCTGCGGTTCACGGAAGGTGTCCACCGCGTCAGTGGTCGGCCACTCGGCGGAGCCGAGGTCCTCGGGCACGAGGACCGTGCCAAGGGGGATCTCGCGCAGCGCCGTCACGACGCTCACGTTCTGGGGCGCGGCTGGTCCGCTGCTGCCCGACCTCGAGCCGAACATCAGGACGCCGCCGAAGGCCACCACGGCCAACAGCACGCCCACCAGGAGCATCAGTCGATTGGAGCGCTTCACGGATTGGGTCTCCACGTGCGGGGATGACAGGCCCCGCGACGATAGGAAGGAGCCGCGTCAGGAACGAGATGACGAATGGGCTATCAGGAATAGGACGGTGTGGACGGGTCGGGACCATTCGGGTCGCTGGCGGTGGGGTACGGAGAGGACGTGCCCGGGGATCCGGCGCCCGACGCTGGCTCCGCGCCGCGGACGGCGGCTCGGCCCGCCCGGCCCGCCGCGCGACGCCTGGTCAGCGGCCCTCGGCCGTCTCGCGGACATGAAGAAGGGCGG
>JBEVIK010000081.1:0-7039 GCA_040510715.1 Candidatus Limnocylindrales bacterium | reverse complement strand
CCCGTGCCGCTCAAGGAGGCCAGCCTGATCGTGGAGATCAACGCCACCGACGGTGACGCCGGCATCCAGCCATCCTTCGACGGCGACCCGTGGCAGCGCGCGGTCGTCCGCTGGCCGGACGGTCGGGTGCTCGTCGAGGTCCAGGCGCAGGACGCGCTGCGCTCCTACGGGCTCACCGAGCTGTTCAGCGAGTCGAGCGAGCCACCATTCGGCGAGTTCTCCCTGGACCGGTTCAAGGAGCTGTTCCCCGAGGGCGACTACCGCTTCGAGGTGACGGGGGTCGATGGCACTCCGATGGTCGGCACCGCCTCGCTCAGCCACGACTTCCCGGCAGGACCGGTGATCACGTCACCTGACGAGGACGCACGCGTGCGTCGGGACGAGGTGGTCGTGGGCTGGGAGCCGGTCACGGAGCCGGCGGGCATCGAGATCGGCGGGTACCAGGTGCTGGTGGTCCAGGAGGAGCCGGTGGTTCGGACGTTCTCGGCGGACCTCCCGGCGGAGGCGACGCGACTCGCGGTCCCGGCCGGGTTCCTCCAGCCCGGCGTGGAGTACAAGATCGAGGTCCTCGCGGTCGCGGCGAGTGGGAACAAGACGCTCACCGAGCGCGCGTTCCAGGTGACCGGAGGCTAAAGCCGTCCGGCCTCGATGACCCGGTCGAGGAACAGGCGCGTCCGCGCCTCCCGCGGCGCCGTGAAGATCTGAGCGGGTGGCCCCTCCTCGAGGATGCGCCCGCCCTCGAGGAACGCCACCCGATCGGCGATGTCGCGGGCAAAGCCCATCTCGTGGGTCGCGATGACCATGGTCATGCCTGCGTGTGCCAGGTCCCGGATGACGGCGAGGACCTCGGCGACGAGCACCGGATCGAGCGCGGAGGTGATCTCGTCGAGCAGCAGGATCGAGGGCTGCATCGCGAGCGCTCGGACGATGGCGACGCGCTGCTGCTGCCCACCCGACAGCCGGTCGGGCACCTGGTCCCGCTTGTCGATGAGCCCGAAGCGGCGCAGCAGCTCCTCCGCCTGTGCCTCTGCCTCGACGCGCGGCAGCTTGAGCACCTTGATGGGCGCGAGCGTGATGTTGCGGAGCACGGTCATGTGAGGGAACAGGTTGTAGGCCTGGAACACGATGCCGATGCTTCGCCGGATCCGATCGACGTCCACCCCGTGCGCTGTGATCTCCGCGCCTTCGACCACGATGCGTCCGGCGTCGATGGGTTCCAGCAGGTTGATGCAGCGCAGGAGCGTGCTCTTGCCCGATCCCGAGGCGCCGATGAGGCACACGACCTCGTGCTCGGCAACGATCAGCTCGATGCCCGTGAGGACCACGTGGTCACCGAAGGACTTGACGAGTCCCTCGACCCGCAGCGCCTCGGTGCCGAGGAGCGGACCGTCGGGCGTCACCGGGACCCCGCCATGTAGCGCCTGCGGTCGCGTGCCACCAGCCAGTCGACGAGCCGCGCCATCGGGATCGTGAGCAGCAGGAACAGGAGCGCACTGACGAGGTAGGGCGTGAAGTTGAAGTTCGCGGACGCGATGATCTGGGCGCGTCGGAAGGCCTCGACCGGCCCCAGGAACGAGACGAGCGCGGTGTCCTTCTGGAGACCGATCATGTCATTGAGGAGGGGCGGGATGACCCGCCGGATCGCCTGCGGCAGGACCACGTATCGGAAGGTCTGGACGCCCGAGAGCCCCAGTGACCGCGCTGCGGCTGCCTGGCTCGGGTGGACCGACTGGATGCCCGCCCGATACACCTCGGCGACATAGGCGCTCCACACGAGCACCAGCGCGACCACGCCCCAGACGAATACGTCGGAGGTCACGCCTGGCAATCGGAGGGCGGGGATGCCCAGGCCCAGCACATAGATGATGAGGATGCTGGGCAGCCCCCGGAACAGGTCGATATAGACGACCGCGAACAGCTTGAAGGGGAAGAAGACCGCGTCGTCCAGGCTGCGCATGATGGCCAGGACGAGCGCCCAGATGAGGATGAAGAACGCGGCGACGAGGAAGATCGCGATATTGACGAGGAGACCGGCGACGACCCTGGGCCAGGCATCCGCGAAGCGGTCGGCGTCGAAGAAGGTGCGCTGCGCCACGGGCCAACCGGGCGCGTTGACGATGACCCAGGCGATGACGCCGAACACGACGAGCGTGCTGACCGTGGCGATCAGCACAGCGACGCCGCGTGATCGCCATCGCGATCGACGCGGCGCCAGCGGAGCGCGACCGGTGGGGTCCGCCGTCACGACGGCCCCACCGTGTCATGGGTCACTGCAGGACGGGGAGCCCTTCGCCACCACCGATGTAGGTGTCGTAGATGGTCTGGAGCGTGCCATCCGACTTGATGACCGCGAGCGCCTGGTTGACGCACGGGGTGAGGGTGCTGCCCTTCTCGAACACCATGCCCATCTGGTCGACCTGTTGGTCGGATGAGAACGAGCCCACGAGGACCGCGCCGGTCAGCTGGACGCCCTGCATGAAGATCGCGGAGTAGATGTCCGCGACCAGGCCGTCGATCTGGCCGTTCTGGAGCGCCTGGACCAGCGCGGCGTTGTCGTTGAAGACCTGTGCCCCGCCCTCCGGCTGGATGATGTTCTCGATGAACGCCAGGCTGGTCGTACCGACCGCTGCGCCCAGACGCTTGTCCTTGAGCTCCGCGATGGAGGTGGCCGTGGCGGTCGGTGTGTCGGCCAGCGCGACCAGCGACTGGTTGGAGTCGAAGTACGGGTCGCTGAAGTCGACCGCCTCGGCCCGCTCAGGGGTGATGGTGATCTGCGCCATGTGCCAGTCGAAGGGCTTGGCGCCGGGCGCGAACGCGTTCTCGAACACCGTGTTCGGGATCCAGTCGATCTCCTCGGGCGTGAAGCCGAGCGCGGCCGCGACCGCGGCAGCGGTGGCGCCCTCGTAGCCCTCACCCGCGGGCGGGTAGCCCAGCTCCCACTCGCTGCCTTCCGGAGCCTCGCCGAGCCACCAGGGCGGATAGGCGGGGTTGTCCGTGCTCAGCGTGAGCCTGCCGGGGTTCTTGAGGGTGAGCTGGTCCTTGGCGCACTCGGGGCCGATGACCGCCGGGACGCCCGACGCGTCGGGGGACTGGGCCGCGACGCCCACGGCGCTGCCGAACGCGAGCGCGCACGCGGCGAGCGGGATGAAGGCCGCTCGTCCGAGCGACACATGGGTACGAGCCATCGCCTTGCGCACCTCCTCACGATGTCCTGTGATCGGATGGGATGGTCGCACAGCGGTCGATGCCGTGTCACGCGCGGGTATGGGTCGGATGTCACATGACAACGAGCCTCCGGCCCGCCACCATGGGCGGGACATGCGCGTCGATCGAGGCTATCTGTTCTGGGGCATCTTCTTCGTGCTGCTGGGCGCGATCCCGCTCGCCGATCGCGAGGGCTGGATCCGGGTCGGCGGGCTGGGCGATGTGTGGCGCCTGTGGCCCCTCATCCTCATCGGCATCGGTGCCGCGATCCTGTTCTCCCGGACCTCGCTGGGGCTGGTGGTGACCGTCGTCGCGGCGGTGGTGCTGGGGTCACTGGCGGGCACGGCCCTCACGTCGGTGGGTGGTGGGGTGTTCGACTGCGTGCGCACCGGGCCTGCGACCGGCCTCGAGCGGACGACCGCGAACGGCACCCTGTCCCCGGGATCCGAGGTGGGGGTGCGCATCGATTGCGGTGATCTCCGAGTGTCCACGGCACCGGGCGGCGGCTGGTCGCTGGACGCCGGCCATGGCGGTGGCCCGCCGCGCGTCGATGCGTCCAGCACCGACCTGTCCATCGAGCCCGCCGAGGGAGCGCCGAGGCGCCAGGACTGGGTGCTCGCCCTGCCCGGCTCGCTGGGGTCGCTGCGCGTGGACAGCAACGCGTCGAGCGCGACACTCGACCTCACGGGTGCCACGGTAGCGAGGCTACGCAGCAACGTGAACGCGGGGGACCTGCACGTGACCGCCCCGAGCGGGCAGATGGACTCCCTCGAGCTGGAGGCCAACGCCGCGGACGTGGACCTGCTCGCGCCATCGGTGGATATCGCCAACCTCGATGTCGAGGCGAACGCGGCGAGCATCGAGCTCCGGCTGGGCGGCTCCGTGACGGGCAGCATCGAGGGCGCTGCCATGTCGGTCCGGGTGTGCGTGCCCTCGACCTCCGCGCTCGAGATCCACACGACCGATGACTTCGCGTTCGCGGAGGAGCTCCAGGCGACGGGTCTCGTCGAGACCGACGATGGCTGGACTCGCGCGGGCAGCGGTCCGCGCGTCGAGCTCACCGTGGGTGGGACGGCAGCGTCGTTCACGCTCGCGGACGAGGAGGCGTGCGCATGAGCCAGCCGCCGTACGGCCAGCCGCCGCAGGGACCCGGTGGCCCACCCCAGGGGTACCCGCAGCACCCGGGCGGCCCGATGCAGCCGGCGCCGCAGGTCGAGGTGATCACCGGTCCCTCGGCGCCGCCACCGGGGCCGCCGTCCCCTCGCCCGAAGGAGCGCAAGGCCAGGTCGGGCGCCATCACCGCGGGTGTCTGGCTGATCGCCATCGGGCTCGTGTTCCTGGTCAAGGACTGGGCGGGCTGGTCCTGGGGGCAGGCATGGCCGCTGTTCATCGTGGCGAGCGCCGCAGCCTCGTTCCTGACCCGGATCGCCTCCCGGGACGAGCTCGACGCCGGCTCGTGGTCACTGGTCTGGCCGATCGCGTGGTTCGTGATCGGGCTCACGGTGCTGGCAGCGACCACCGGCAACCTGACCGTCGGTCTCGGCGATCTGCTGAGCCGTTGGTGGCCGGTCGCGTTCATCCTGGTGGGCATCTGGTTCCTGGTGGCGGCCATCTGGCCCGGTCGGCGCCGCGCCGTGGAGTCGCTGGCGCTGCCGCTCGATTCGTCGCCCGTCGCGAGCGTCAAGGTGAGCTTCGGGGCGGGCGTGCTGGAGATCGGTCGCGCCTCGGCGGGCAAGCTGCTCGAGGGCACGTTCCAGGGCGGCGTCCGCTACCGGAGCCACGGGCCGGATACCGTGGAGATCGAGCCCGACACCGGACGAGGGTGGCCCGCGGGGGGTGCGACGTTCAGGTGGACGCTCGGGCTCACCGGGGAGAAGCCGCTCGACCTGCGCCTCGACACGGGTGCGAGCCGCGCGAGCATCGACCTGGTCGACCTCCGGGTGCGTCAGCTCGAGCTTCAGAGCGGCGCCGCCGAGACGCGCCTGCGCCTGCCACGCGCGGCGGGGGTCACCCTGGTGCGCACCGACACGGGTGTCGCCTCGCTGACCATCGACATCCCGCAGGGCGTTGCCGCGCGCATCCGGTCGAGCATGACGCTGGGACGCGTGGACGTGGACCAGGCCCGCTTCCCGCGGGTCGCCGATGGCTGGCAGTCACCGGACGTCGCGACCGCTCCGAACCGGGTCGAGCTGGAGGTCCGCGGAGGCGTGGGGTCGGTCACCATCCGCTGATCGACGCGCGCCCTGAATGCGCAGCGGTGCTCACATCCAGATGCCTTGCGACCGACGCGAGCGCGCTACCAGGCGGTCCGTCGGTCGATCGTTGCAGAAGACCGAGCAGATCGACCGACGTTGGCCCCTTCTGGTTCGTACCGGGTCGGTCTCGCGGCCGCCAGTGGTCGTAAGGCACCCGGAACTGAGCACGCCGGACCGCCCCGGACATCCCATCGCGTCGAGCGTCCCCGGGAGCGCACACCCGCCTACGAGAGCGCGGGCAGCACCTGGTCGAAGCGGAGCGCGTCCGCGAACAGGTCGCCGACCGTGGCCACCCGGTCGGGCATCGAGCGGAGATCCCAGCGGTCGGCCCGCAGCTCGGGGTCGTCCAGCTCCTCCCAGGCGATGGGTGCAGACACGCCGGCGGTCGCCACGGGCCGCACGGCATACGGCGCCACGAGCGTCTTGATGAACGTGTTCTGGGTGTAGTCGAGGCGCGCCTTGCCACCCCGGTCTGCCTTGGCCCAGTCCCAGCTGACGAGGTCCGGCACCGTCGAGCCGACGGCGCGCGAGAGGCCCTCCACCCAGCGCAGCGTGTCGTCATAGGTGTAGCGGGGCTCCACCGGGATCCACACCTGGACGCCCCGCTTGCCGGTCGTCTTGGGGATGCCGCGGACACCCAGGTGGCCGAGCGCGGTCCGGAACAGCCGCGCGAGGACCACCACCTCCTCCCAGGTCGTCTTGGGGCCGGGGTCGATGTCGATGAGCGCGTAGGTCGGGCGCTGGTAGTCGGGCAGGCGGGAGGTCCACGGGTGGAGATCGATGACCGCCTGGTTGGACAGGAAGGCGAGGGTCGCGACGCGATCGACCACGAGGTACGTGTGCGACTGGTCCTTGCCCGCCTCGGGGTAGTCCCAGCGGGCGACCCAGTCGGGGGCGTGGCTCGGGATCTGCTTCTGCCAGAAGTGGTGACCGGTCACGCCGTCGGGCCAGCGGTCGGTGTTGAGCGCCCGGTCGCGGAGGTACGGCAGGAGCACCGGCGCGATCGTCGTGTAGTAGCGCACCAGGTCGCGCTTGGTGTATCCCGGCTCCGGCCACAGGACCTTGTCGAGGTTGGTGAGGCTGACGGTGTGCCCGCCGACCTCCCAGGTCCCCTTGGCGCCAAGGGCGTCGAGTGCAGCGAGCTCCTCCGGCGTGACCGCGTCGATAGGCCCGGCGGTGGCTGCTGGCGTGACCGACTTCGCGGCACCCGAGCGCTTGGTCATGCTCGATCCCTCCCCGTGTCCCGAAGCCATCGTACGGGCGAGTGACCGCTCGGCCGACTCCCGCGCCTTCGAGGCGTCGATGGCCCGCTCGCGTGTCGCCGTGCGCGGGTCCCGGTCCGGCTCGAGGCCCTTGAACGCCGCCTGCCGCAGGAGGCCGTCGGAGGTCCACTCCGCGAACTCGGTGCGGATGACGATCGACGGCTTGACCCAGTGGACGCCCCGCAGCGGCGGCGGATCGGCGACCGACGGCTCGTCCACCGCGAGCTCGTCGAGGCGTGCCCGGAGCGCGGTCCGGGTCGCGGACCCGATGCCACTGCCGACCTCGCCCGCGTAGCGGAAGGCGCCGTCCTCGTAGGT
>JBEVIK010000080.1:0-3325 GCA_040510715.1 Candidatus Limnocylindrales bacterium | reverse complement strand
CTGGCGGTGGGGGGCTGTGATCGACGTAGCACGTCACCGCGACGGGAGCCCCGACGCGCGCGTCGATCACCTTGACGACCTCGACGACCCGGTCGTGATCGGCGATGCGGGCCTCGACGCGATCGCCGACCTTGACCCTGGTGGACGCCTTCGCATCCCTGCCGTTGATGCGGACGTGACCCGCCTCGCAGAGCTGTGTCGCGATGGGGCGCGTCCGGGCGAGCCGGACCGCGGCGAGCCACCGGTCGATGCGCGTCTCGTCCAGCACCGACCGACTCTACCGCTGGGACGCCCTCCGCGCGTGCCCGGGCGCTACCCGCGCGCGGACACCGGGTGCAGCTCGAACACCGGGCGGCCATCCGCCTCCTCGACAGGTCGGTCCAGGTCCACGCCATCGACGACCCGCACGAAGGTCATGCCGAACCGCATGTCCCGGGCGAACGGTGCGAGCACGTCCCGGAAGAACGCGACGCGCTCCGCGGGGTCGAGCTCGGTGGCGGTCACCTCCTCGCTCCGGCGCCTCGCGGTGATGGTCGCGTGACCGGCGGCGCGCAGGTTCCGGACCCACTGGACGTCGCCCCAGGGTGACCACAGCCAGCGCCGGCCGTCCACCTCGATGATGGCGAGCGGGGTGGTGCGCGGCTGCCCTGAGACGCGACCCGGCATCGTCACGAGGACGTTGGTCGCGAGGGGTACCCCGGACTTGAGCAGGGCCTTGGCGAACGGGTCGAGCAGGCGGGTGAAGCGCGGCGCCCGTTGCACCGGTACAGGTGCGGGGATGGTTCGGTCGGTCATGGCACGGTCTCCTGCGACTGGTGAGCGTTGTCACATGGAAGACCCGCCACCGGGGGCGGATGTGACGATCAGGCCTCGGCCGGCCTGCCCCCGAAGCCGTCGAGCCCCATCGCGGCGAGCCGAGCGGGATCGGCGAGCACGTCGATCTCCGCGATCCGGCCGCCCTTGACCGTCATCGCAAGGATCGCGAACGGTCGGCCATCGGCCGTCCAGGCGATGCCACCCGGCGTGCCGTTGACGATGACCGGTGTGGCGTTGCCCACGAACCGCCGGAAGGTCATGGCACCTGCCGCCACCTCCTCCGCGCCGCGCTGCACGGACACGAGGCCCGGGCGTGCCGTGCCGCCATCGGAGTGGAGCACGATGTCGGGGTCGAGGAGAACGACGAGCCGCCCCACGTCCCCCTCGCGCGCCGCCGCGAGGAACGCGTTCACGACCGTCCACTGGTCGTCCAGGGTCGCGTCGGGGACCGGGGCGCCCCGGACGCGCCGTCTCGCCCGGCTGGCGAGCTGGCGGGCAGCGGCCGGCGTGCGGCCCGCGATGGGCGCGATGTCCTCGAAGGGCATCCCGAACACGTCGTGCAGCACGAACGCGACGCGCTCGGCCGGGGTGAGCGTGTCGAGCACGACCTGGAGTGCCATGCCCACCGCGTCCCCGATGAGCGCCTCCTGCTCCGGGTCGGGGGAATCCAGGGCCACCACGACAGGATCCGGCAGGTGGGTCTCCAGCGATGACTCGCGATGCGATCGTCGGTCTCGCAGCCGGTTGAGGGACAACCGGGCGACCACGGTCGTCAGCCACGCGCGCAGGTCGTCGATCGACGCCGGGTCGACCCGGCCGAGGCGCAGCCAGGCGTCCTGGACCGCGTCGTCCGCATCGCTCACCGAGCCGAGCAGCCGGTACGCGACGGCGCGCAGGTACGAGCGGTGCGACTCGAATCGCTCGGCCAGGATCTCTTGTGATGCCGACGTCATGGCGCTCCTCGAAGGGTGTCAGGGTATGGACCCGCGAGACCCGCCCGATGTGACGACGTGCTCATGGCTCCAGTCTCGGCCCGTTGTCGAGGTCGCGCCGTACGATGTGCCGATGCGGTCGCTGCGCCTGACCCTCGTTCTCGGGCTGCTGCTGGCGCTGGCCGTCCCTGCGGCCGGGCGCGCACAGGCCCCCGACCCGTCGCCCGAGGTGGTGTGCCGGGCCATCGCGGAGCGCCTCCGGGGTTCCAGCGGGATCCTGAACGCGTCGGGGTTGCTCAGCGCACTGGGGATCGGGCTCGACCCGATGTGCGGCGCGTTCGGACCCATCACGACCGCCAACGGCGAGCCACCGACGCTGGAGCAGCTCGTCGGCCAGAAGCTCATGGTCAGGATGGGAGGCACCAAGCCGAGCGCCCAGCTGCTGCGGCGGGTCCGGCGCGGCGAGGTCGGTGGTGTCGTCCTCATCGGATCCAACATCCGGAACCGGGCGCAGGTGCGACGTCTCACCCGGCGGCTCCAGCGCGCGGCGCGGGAAGGCGGCCAGCCGCCGCTGCTCATCGCCATCGACCAGGAAGGCGGGGACGTGCGGCGCGTGCCGTGGGCGCCACCCACGATGACCGTCCCCGCGATGGGTCGGAACGGCAGGACGGCGGTCGCCTACCGCCAGGGCCGGGCGACCGGACGCGCGCTTCGCGCGCTGGGCATCAACATGGACCTGGCTCCGGTCGCGGACATCCCGCGAAGGCGGTCCTCGTTCATGAACCGGCAGGGCCGCGTGTTCTCGTTCGACGCCGATGTGACGACGCGCCTCGCGGACGCATTCGCGCGCGGCCTGGGCGCCGGGGGGGTGTTGGCGACGATGAAGCACTTCCCGGGGATCGGCCTCGCCACCCGCAACACGGACCGGTCGGCGGGCATCATCCGCGCGTCGACGCAGACCCTCCAGAAGGACCTGCGGCCCTATCGCCGTGCGATCCGCAACGACCTCCCGGTGATCATGCTCTCGAACGCCACCTATCCCGCGTACGACGCCGGTGCGGCCGCGGGCTGGTCACGGACCATCGTCGATGACCTGCTGCGCGACGACCTGGGCTTCGAGGGCATGAGCCTCACCGACTCGCTCGACGGCACGGCCGCCGCTCGGGGGGTGTCGGCCGGCGACCTCGCCGAGCGGGCCGCGCGTGCCGGCACGGACATGATCCTGCTGACGGGCTCGGAGCGCACGACCGCCCGGGTCTACCGGCGGCTCCTGCTCGAGGCGAGGGCCGGGCGTCTTGACCACGCGGACCTCGTGGCGTCGTGGCAGCGCATCCAAGACGCCAAGGGCCGCCTCGACAGCACGCGCTAGGCGCGGACGGCTAGGCCTCGACGGTACCGGGCCCGTCGGGGCGTTCCGAGAGCTGGACGTCGTCGTCGCCGATGACGAACACGTCGGCGGGGTCGGGCAGCTCCGGGTCCACTTCGACGCCGAAGTCGTGGAAGTCGTACGTGATGGTCATCTGGGAGACCCCCACCGGGATGTCCTCGAACTCGTAGCGGACGCGGTGGATGAGCCC
>JBEVIK010000079.1:0-9572 GCA_040510715.1 Candidatus Limnocylindrales bacterium | reverse complement strand
CGGGGTGGCGGCGCGGGTCGTGGAAGACCTCGAGGCACGCGGCTTCTTCTATCACCTCGAGCCGTATAGCCACCGCTACCCGCACTGTTGGCGCTGCGGCACCCCACTGCTGTACCGCGTCGTGGACGAGTGGTACATCTCGATGGGCCGGGTGTACGACGTCCCGAGGGGGGAGCTGACCCGGGAACAGGTGGACGGCAGCCTCCGGTACCAGATCATGGAGGTCGTCGACGACATCACCTGGTACCCGGCGTTCGGGTACGAGCGCGAGCTCGATTGGCTGCGCACCATGGGCGACTGGATGATCTCCAAGAAGCGCTATTGGGGTCTGGCGCTGCCCATCTGGGAGTGCCCCGACTGCGGCGGCTTCGAGGTCATCGGGGGCCGCGACGAGCTGCGTGAGCGCGCGGTCGAGGGCTGGGACGTGTTCGAGGGCCACACGCCCCACCGGCCGTACGTGGACGCGGTCCGCATCCGCTGCTCGAGCTGCGGGTCCCTGGCCGAGCGCGTCCGGGATGTGGGCAATCCGTGGCTGGACGCGGGGATCGTGCCGTACTCCACGCTGCACTACCGCGAGGACCGCGGGTACTGGGCGCGCTGGTTCCCAGCTGACTTCATCACGGAGAGCTTCCCCGGGCAGTTCCGCAACTGGTTCTACTCGATGCTCGCCATGAGCGCCGTGATGGACCGGGGGCGGCCGTTCAAGAGCATCTTCGGCTACGGCCTCGTCTTCGGCGAGGATGGCCGCCCGATGCACAAGAGCTGGGGCAACGCCATCGAGTTCGACGAGGCGGCCGACCGGATGGGCGTCGACGTCATGCGCTGGATGTTCGCCAAGGCGCGTCCGGAGGAGAACATCCTGTTCGGCTGGCACGCGGCCGACGAGTCGCGGCGCGAGCTGCTGGTGCTCTGGAACGTCGCCGTGTTCCTGGTCACGTACGCCGGCGTCGAGGGCTGGACGCCGACCGCGGCGACCGCCGAGCTGCCTGCCGGTGCGACCGCCCTCGACCGATGGATCCTGTCCCGGGTGGCGGGCCTGGCCACCGAGGCGAGGACCGAGCTCGCCGACTTCGACGCGCGCGCCGCGACCCTCGTCATCGGCGCGTTCGTGGATGACCTGTCGCAGTGGTACCTGCGCCGGTCGCGACGCCGCCTGTCCCGGAACGAGGATCCGGCCGATCGCGACGCCGCGTTCGCGACGCTCCACCTGGCGCTCGTCGGGGCGATCCGGGTCATGGCGCCCATCCTGCCCTTCCTCGCCGAGGAGCTGTACCAGGCCCTCGTCGCCGAGCCGCTGGGCCTCGGCGCGGACGACGCCGACTCGGTGCACCTGACCGACTGGCCCGAGGCGGAGCTGGCCTCCCTGCGGGACCCCGCGCTCGAGACCGCCATGGCGACCCTCCGGCGTGCCGTCGAGCTGGGCCGGACGCTGCGCTCCGGTGCCGGGATCAAGGTCCGCCAGCCGCTGGCCAGACTGTGGCTGGCGCTGCCCGGCGGCAGGCTCGCCGACGGGCTCGCCCCCGAGGACGAGGTGGCACTGCGGGACCTGCTCGCGGACGAGCTCAACGTGCGCGAGGTCACGCTCATCGACGACGGCTCGGACCTCGTGGAGCGACGCGTCAAGCCGCTGCTGCCCATCCTCGGCCAGCGCGGCAAGGGGGGCGCCATCCCTGCCGTCATGGCTGCCGCTCGCGCCAACGAGGTCGAGTACCTGCCCGGCGGCGGGGTCCGGCTCGGCGGCCATGAGCTCGCCGCGGACGAGGCCGAGATCCAGGCCACGCCGCGCCCGGGGACGGCGGTCGCGGACGACGACGGCGTGGTCGTGGTCATCGACACCACCATCACCGACGACCTCCGGGCCGAGGGCGATGCCCGCGAGCTCACGCGGGCCATCCAGGACCTGCGACGGAGCGCGGGCCTCGCGCTGGACGCGCGAATCGAGGTCACGGTCGAGGTGGGCGACGGCGTGTGGGCACGCCTGGCGCCGCACCTTCCGTCGGTGGCTCGTGACACGCTCGCTGACGCCATCGCGACCGGTACCCTGGATGGAGCCGGGCCCGTGGGCGAGCTGGAGCTCGACGGCGCCACGGCGCGCATCGGGCTGCGCGATACCGCGGTGGGGGCGGGGACCGGGCGATGAGCACGGGCCACGTCGCGCCGAGGCGGTCGTGGCATCCATGGGTCGTGTTCGGGCTCATCGGTGGCGGTGTCATCGTCCTCGACCAGGCGACCAAGGCGTGGGTCGAGGCCGGCTTCACGCTCGCGAGCCCCTCGGCTCCAGCCGGCTCGCCCAGCGCCCCGACGCCGGTCATCGGTGACCTGGTGCGCATCGCGCTGACCTGGAACGACGGCGGGGTCTTCGGCCTGTTCGGTGACTCCGCGACCATCCTCGGCCTCGCGAGCCTCGCGGTCATCGGCGTCATCCTGTGGGTCCAGGCGACCTCGGGTGTCCGGAGCCCGCTGCTGACCGTCGCGCTCGGGCTGCTGTTCGGCGGGGCCATCGGGAACCTCATCGACCGGCTCCGGTTCGGTCACGTCATCGACTGGGTGGATACCGGTCTCGGCAGCCTGCGCTTCTACACCTTCAACGTCGCCGACGCCGCGATCTCCATCGCGGTCGCGCTGCTCATCGCGATGAGCCTGCTCGGACCGCGGCTGGGGAGACTGGTCGGCGCTCCCGCACGCTCGACGGAGCCCGTGGCGAACGGAGGGCACTCGTGAACGCGGTGCTCCGCGTCCAGGTGCCGGAGGCGGGTGCCGGCGGCCGCGCCGACCGGTTCGTGGCGGACGCGTCGGGCCTGACCCGCTCACATGTGCAGCGGCTCATCAGCGACGGCCGCGTCACCAGCGGCGGGGTGCCGGTCAAAGCGCGGGACACGCTGGCGCCGGGATCGGTCGTGGAGGTGGATGTGCCGGAGGCACCACCGCCGACCGTCACCCCGGAGCCGATGGACCTGCGCGTCGTGTACCAGGACGACGACCTGCTCATCGTCGACAAGCCCTCGGGCGTGGTCACCCACCCGTCCCCCGGGCACGCGTCGGGGACCCTGGTCCACGGCCTCCTGGGCATGGCGCAGGAGCAGGGGACGGGCCTCGGCACCGTGGGTGGTGCCGACCGGGCGGGCATCGTCCACCGGCTCGACCGTGACACCAGCGGGCTGCTGATGGTCGCCAGGACGGACGCCGCCCAGCTGGCGCTCCAGGCGCAGCTCAAGGCGCGCCGCATCCACAAGCGCTACCTCGCGCTGGTGGCGGGTACCGTCGCTGCCCAGGCAGGACGCATCGAGGCCCCCATCGGGCGCGATCCCAGGGACCGGCTGCGCATGGCGGTCGTGCCGGGCGGGCGGGAGTCCGTCACGCTGTACCGGGTCCGGGAGCGGTTCCCGGCGTGGACCCTGCTGGAGGTGGACCTGGTCACCGGTCGGACGCACCAGATCCGCGTGCATCTCGCGTCCATCGGGCATGCCGTCGCGGGCGACCCGCTGTATGCCACGGGTGCGACGAGACGCGGCCCCGACGAGCTCGGGCGGCTGTTCCTGCACGCCTGGCGGCTGGAGCTGGCGTCTCCCTCCGGTGACGGGCTCGTCCGTGCGGAGGCGCCGCTGCCGGCGGAGCTCGAGGCGGTCCTCGACCGCCTGCGGGACCCGGAGCTGAGGACGCTCGCGTGAGCGGCGCCGACGAGGCGAGCACGAGCGCCCCGGTCGCGGCCGTCCCGGGCGTGGAGCGCACGCTCGGAGCGCCCGGGGCCGCGGTGGTCATCATCTCCGGCCCGTCGGGGGTGGGCAAGGACACCATCATCCATGCCATGCGCCGCGTGGAGCACCCCGACCGGCACTACGTCATCACCTGCACCACGCGGGACAAGCGCTGGTACGAGGAGGATGGCAAGGACTACCACTTCCTGAGCCGGGAGGCATTCGACGCGAAGCGCTCGGCAGGTGGCTTCCTCGAGGCCTCGGAGGTGCATGGCAAGTGGTACGGCACGCCCCGTGACCAGGTCGCGGCGGCGGTCGCCGCGGGCAAGGATGCGATCCTCAAGATCGATGTCCAGGGGGCACACGCGGTGAACCGGATCATCCCCGCGGCGCTCCTGGTGTTCGTGGTGCCGCCGTCCCTCGACGAGCTGCGGCGGCGGCTGGTGGGCCGGGCGACCGAGGTCAACGAGGCGCTGGAGCGGCGCTGGCACAACGCGGCGCTGGAGCTGCTCCAGCAGGACCGGTACGACCACGTGGTCACCAACCACACGGGCCAGGCCGACCAGACCGCGGACGAGATCGAGGCCATCATCGTGGCCGAGCACGCAGCGCATCCCGACCGCCGCCTCCTCGTCTGACGCCATGGCGCCGCCCGACCCGCTGGCGCCCCGGCTGGTCGATGTCGCCGTGGATGTCGCGGGCATCCCTGGGGGCGTGCTGTACACCTGGTCGGTGCCCGAGGCGATGGCCGGCCTCGCCATCGGCGAAGCGGTCCTCGTCGGGTACGGCCGCCGCGAGGCGGTCGGCGTCGTGCTCGCGGACCACCTGGGCGAAGCCCCAGCGAACGTGCGCCCGATCCTCGCCCGGATCCGGAGCGACGGCCCCCTCCTGACCTCGCTCCAGGCACGGCTCGCGCGACACCTCGTGAGCTGGTACCTCGCGCCGGCCGGGATGGTCGTGCGGGCGATGCTCCCGCCGGGCGAGCTGGAGCGGCTCGACCTCGTCGCGACCGCGATCCCCGATGCAGGGATCGCCCACCTGGCAGGCGCGGAGGGTGCGCTCCTGGCCACGGTCACCGAGGCGGGCCCGGATGGCGTCACGGTGGATGCGCTGGCACGGGACAGTGACCGGGCGGGGCTGTTGCGGCGCGCCAGGGGACTGGCGGCCGCCGGGATGCTTCGACTGGAGTGGCGCCTGCGACCGACCGCGGTCGAGCCGCGCTTCGAGCGGCTGGCTGCGCTGACGCCCGAGGGTCGAGCCGCGGGCGAGACGCTGGTGGCCGGCGACCAGCCACCGGGCGCACGGGTCGGCCCGCGTCAGGCGGCCCTGCTCATCGAGCTCGCCGGTCGCCCCGACGGATGGCGGGAGGCGACGGCGCGTCTCGGGGAGCGGCACGGATCGGGGACGGTGGCGGGCCTCGTGAAGCGCGGCTGGCTCGAGCTGTCGGTCGCAGAACGCGAGCGGCGGCCGCTGGGGGATCGCGCTCCGGGTGCCCGCGGCTCCCTGCCGACGGGCGCGGTGCTGAGCGCGGACCAGGCCGCGGCCGCTGCGCGGGTGGTCGATGCGACGCGAGCACGCCGAGCGGACCCGGTGCTGCTCGAAGGCGTGGTCGCCAGCGGCAAGACCGCCGTCTACGCCGCTGCCATCGACGCGGCGCTCGCGGCCGGCCGGGACGCGTTGGTCCTGGTGCCGGAGATCCCGCTGGCGTTGCCGCTGGTGGACCGGCTGCGGCACGACATGGGCATCGAGCCGGTCGTGCTCCACAGCGGGCTCTCGGAGGGCGAGCGCGCGGACGAGTGGCGCCGGCTGCGCGCGTCCGCGGCGCCGACCGTGGTGGTGGGCACGCGGATGGCGGTCCTCGCGCCCATTCGCGATCCGGGCGTGGTCGTCGTGGACGAGGAGCACGACCCTGCCTACAAGTCGGACCGGACGCCGCGCTACCAGGCGCGCGACGTGGCGCTCGAGCTGGGTCGCCTCGCAGGGTGTCCGGTCGTCCTCGGCAGCGCGACGCCAGATGTCGTGTCCGTCGGCCGCGCGAGGGCAGGGGAGCTCGCGCATCTCCGGCTCGCGGATCGCCGGGCGGGTGAGACGCCCGACGTCGAGGTGGTGGACCTGCGCGCCGAGCTCGCCGACGGCAATCGAGGCCTGCTGTCGGCCGCGCTCGTCGATGCCCTCGAGCACCTCGACACCGGCACCGGCGAGCAGGCCATCCTGGTGCTCAACCGGCGAGGCTCCGCATCGGTGGTCCTGTGCCGGGACTGCGGCTATGTCCAGGTCTGCCCGGAGTGCCATCGGCCGCTCGTGTTCCACGCCTCCTCCATGGCGCTCCGGTGCCATCACTGCGGCGCGACCGCCCCCCCGGCACGTCGCTGCCCTGCCTGTGGCTCCGTGCGTATCCGGTACCTCGGTGGCGGCACCGAGCGGGTCGAGGAGCAGGTGCGCCTGCGGTTCCCGGACCTGCGCGTCGGCCGGCTCGA
Organism: Candidatus Limnocylindrales bacterium; assembly: GCA_040510715.1. Taxonomy (GTDB): domain Bacteria; phylum Chloroflexota; class Limnocylindria; order Limnocylindrales; family CSP1-4; genus JAFMJV01. Next base: position 3,400 of record JBEVIK010000079.1, on the reverse strand, counting down.
CCGGGACGTGGCCGAACGACGCGGCGCCGCCGCGGCCGTGGTGGACGCGTTCAGCGAGGGGCATCTCGACGTGCTCGTGGGCACCTCGCTCGTGACCAAGGGGCTCGACGTCCCCGGAGTCGTGCTGGTCGGCGTGGTCTCCGCGGACATCGCGCTCACGTTGCCCGACGAGCGGGCCGCGGAGCGGACCTGGCAGCTGCTCGCCCAGGCGGTCGGCAGGGCCGGGCGGGGGGATCGACCGGGGCGCGCCATCATCCAGACCTACCTGCCCGACCACCCCGCCATCCGCGCCGTGGCGGAGGGTGACGCGAGCGCGTTCGTGGACGATGAGCTCGACCGGCGGCGGCGGTTCGGCACGCCACCCTTCGGACGGCTGGTGCGCCTGACGGTCGCGTTGCCTGAACGTCCGGCCGCGGAGGCCGAGGCGACCAGGATGGCCGAGCGGCTGCGGGTACGTGCCTCGGGGCCCGCGAAGGCGGCCGGCGTCGCGGTGCTCGGTCCCGTGCCCGCGTACATCGCCCGGCGGGCAGGGCGGTGGCGGTTCCACGTGGTGTTGCGGGGCCAGCGACCCCTCGAAGTGCTCGACGGCGACCCCGGAGCGCCGTGGAGCGTGGACGTGGATCCGGAGAGCCTCCTCTAGCGGACGGCTTGGGTATCCTTCGCGCATGACCCTCCGACCCATCGTGACCCTTGGTGACGCGCGCCTCCGTGTCATCGGCGCCAGGGTCGAATCGTTCGGCCCTGCGCTCCACGAGCTGCTTGACGACATGACCGAGACGATGCGCGACGCGCCCGGTGTGGGGATCGCGTCCCAGCAGGTCGGCGAGGCGCTCCAGCTGTGCGTCATCGAGGTCGATGACGTGCTGTACGAGGTCGCGAACCCCGAGATCGTGCACCTCTCGGGCGAGCAGGAGGACTACGAGGGCTGCCTGTCGGTGCCCGGGTTCGTGGCCCTGCGTGCGCGCGCCGAGCACGCGGTCATGGTCGGGCAGGATCGCCACGGCAAGCGCATCACCATCTCCGGCCACGGCCTGCTGGCGCGCGCGATCCAGCACGAGTACGACCATCTGCAGGGCGAGCTGTACCTCGACAGGGTGCCGCCCGAGACGGTCATCCCCACCGAGAGCCTCGACGAGGCCGACGAGGACGAGGACAGCCCCGAGGGTCGTCGCCTGCGCCGCCGCCGGGACCGCGAGCGCGAGACGGTACAGGCGACGCTCGAGCGCGTGACCGCCTCGGACGAGGGCTGAGCCCGGTCCACCCATGGCGGAGACGACGCGCACGGTCTTCCTGGGGAGCGGGGAGTTCGCCGTCCCCATCCTCGAGGCGCTGGCGGGCGCTCCGGGCATCGAGGTCGTCGGCGTCGTCACCACCCCGCCCAGGCCCGCCGGACGCGAGGGCTACCTCACGTCCACCCCGGTCGAGCGCTGGGCGCGTCGGTCGGGTCATCACGTCCTGGCACCGGAGCGACTCCGGGATCCCATCTGCCGCGTGGCCATCGAGGTGCTCGAGCCCGAGCTGATGGTCCTCTCCGACTACGGCCGCATCGTGCCCCAGGAGCTGCTCGACATCCCACGCCTGGGGGCGCTCAACCTGCACCCATCGCTGCTGCCAAGACACCGGGGTGCCGTGCCCATCCCGGCCGCCATCCTCGCGGGCGACACCGAGACGGGCGTGAGCCTCATGCGCATGGATGCGGGCCTCGACACCGGGCCCATCGTGGCGCGGACGCGGGTACCCCTCGAGGGCACCGAGGACACGCCCTCGCTCGAGGTGCGGCTGTCCCATGTGGCGGCGGACCTCCTCGTGGGCTCGTTGCCCGGCTGGATCGCGGGCGACCTTCCCGCGGTGCCGCAGGAGGAGGCGGGTGCCACGCTCACTCGACCGTTCCGACGCGAGGATGGGCGCCTTGACCCGACGCGACCCGCCGTCGACCTGGAGCGTGCGGTGCGTGCCCTCCGACCCTGGCCGGGGACGTATCTCGAGCGCCCCGACGGACGGCTCATCGTCCACGAGGCGGGTCTCGCGGCTGCCCCGATACCACCCGGTTCGACCGAGGGTGACCTCGTCGCCATCGGGGACGGCAAGCAGGCTGGCCTCGGCCTGGTGACCAGCGACGGGGTCCTGCGCCTCGACGTGGTCCAGCCATCCGGCAAGGGTCGGATGAGCGGGCCCGAGCTGGTCCGGGGCCGGCCGGGCTGGCTCGCTAGCGGGTCAGCGGCGGAGTAGCACGGGTTCGTCGCGTCCGCCGCCTCCGCTGCGCCCGGCGGCCATGGGCCGACCCGGGTAGCATTGGGACTCCATGCGCGAGCCTGTTGCCCAAGCGCGCGTCGGACGCACCGTGCCGTTGCGCGACGAGCCTCCCCCGCGTTCCCGTGCCGGCGATACCCGCCCCGGGTACGCGGGCCTGTCATCCGCGGCGCTCACCACCTGGATGACCGAACAGGGCGAGCCGGCCTATCGCGCCAGGCAGGCCGCGGATGCCCTGTGGTCGGGACGGGCCGCCACCTTCGAGGACATCCGCCAGCTGCCCGCCACCCTTCGCAGCCGCCTGGGTGAGGCCTTCCGCGCGGACGCCATCGTGGATACCGAGGTGCGTGCCGCTGACGGTGGCCTGACCGGCAAGGCGCTGCACCGGCTCGACGACGACCGGTACGTCGAATCGGTGCTCATGCGCTACCCGGCACGGGGCGGGCGGCGGGCGCGCGCGACCCTGTGCATCTCGTCGCAGGCCGGCTGTGCCGTGGGGTGCCCGTTCTGCGCGACCGGGGAGCTGGGCTTCTGGCGCGACCTCGACACCGCGGAGATCGTGGACCAGGCGCGCTTCTGGCGGCGCGAGCTGCTGCGGACCGACGAGCGCGTGACGAACATCGTGTTCATGGGCATGGGTGAGCCGCTGCTCAACACGGATGCCGTGGTCGAGGCCGCGACGGCGCTCAGCGACCCCGCGCGGTTCGGGCTGGGCGCGCGGCACATCACCATCAGCACCAGCGGCGTGGTGCCGGGCATCGAGCGGCTCATCGAGCTGGGTGCCCAGTACACGCTGGCGGTCTCGCTGCACGCGGCCCGTCCCGTGCTCCGGACCCTGCTCGTGCCCCTCGAACAGCGCTGGCCGGCCACCGACGTCGTGGCCGCGGCGACCGCGTACGGCGAGCGCACGGGTCGCCGGGTGACCTACGAGATGGTCATGATCGGGGGCATCAACGACACCCCCGAGGACGCGCATGCGGCGGCTGACCTGCTGCGGGGGCGGCTGGCGCACGTCAACCTCATCCCCATGAACCCGGTCGCTCACACGCCCTGGGAGCCCAGCACACCCGCTCGCATCGAAGCCTTCGCGAACGTGCTCCGGGCGGCGGGTCTGTCCACGACCGTGCGCCGCAACCGGGGTGTCGAGATC